>JAFSKP010000115.1 GCA_017448905.1 Bacteroidales bacterium
CCTTTACCTCGCCACAGGTGTCGGAATTGACGGAGGTGGAGACTATGTAGAACGACCCGGTGTGGAAGTCCATCTCCGCCCAGTCGGAGTAGCCTCCGGTGGTAGTGCAGAAAGAGCGGAGGCGGACAGTGTAGTCGGCATCCATCTGGAGACTGTCGATTGCGAGGTGTCCATTGAAGTCCGCGTCGGGTGCAATCGGACCTACAAGCGTCCCTGTACCTTCGGCGAAACCCTGCGGACCGTATTCCACCTCGCTGTAGGCTGTGCCGTACTGCACACGCCAGGAGATGGTGACACCTTTACGGTGATGCTCATCTACCTTCATGAACACCGGCGGCATGCATGGCGGAGGCGTAACAATAGGGAACGGTCCACCCCAAGAGTTTTCTTGTAGGACCGGGAAATGGGGATGCTGAATTTCTGTGATGATATATGAATGTTCAACAATTGTTGCATAAGATTGATTCTCTTCTATTGCTCCTACATTAAAAAAATAAAATGGCCCGCAAAAAATGTTTGTCCAGACACCATTTATGTTTTTTTGATGTGGCGGCAGAATCGTTCCGACGATGAAACTGTCGGAAACAAACTTTGGATGGTCGAAATAAACCTCAATTACAGGGAAATATGTCGAATTATTATTAATCTGAAGGCGTGCAGAATCGGCATCCGGCATTTTAAAGTAATTACCTGTCAAGGCTGCCTCTCCAAATCTTACATGAGCTTTGGCTAACAATTCGTATTCATAGCCTGTGGTTTGTGTGGCATTGCCGAGGATTACTGAACCACCGCAAGTGTCGTAATAGTTAATCAGTTTATTCCATCTGTCGAATGGTGTTTCAATAATATTATCTGCATAGTGGTCACGAATAAATACAGGTATTGCCACACCGTAAATGACCCTGTTGGAACCAATCGAATACCTGCGGGAAAAAAAAGTGGATGTATCGTCGTCCTGAGAAGTAAGAAAAGTATGGGAAAGATAAGTGACATACATGCTGTCGTGACCATCAAACTCAAAGAACTGAAAACGCTGCGGATTGTCGTAATGCTCAACCAACTGCGCCTTGGCCACAACTACAAATCCCCAAAAAAAGGCAAATATTAATAACTTTTTCATGGCTGTTTATTTTTTGATTAGTACCGTTTCCTATTTACATCTGTCCAAAGCCGCTGTCTTTATCACTTTTGGCTTGAATGATGTCAAAGTACTGGAGGATGAGTTTTGCATCGGCACGGATGTAGAAGATGTAGAAAGAGTGTTTACGGGAGATATCATGTTGTAGTCTCCTTCCAGGCATTGGAATTGAGGTGACGATAGAATATCGTGTATTAGGAAGGAATGAGACAACGACTTCAGCTCGCCTGTCGCAAGAAACTCATTATTCGAGAATCTGTCCAATGAGTAGTAATAAGAGTTGCTGTCGTATACCGTGAGTGCATTGTAGGCTGTCGTTTTGTAAGGATCCAGATAGTATATTGCCGTGTTGGTAGTGGTAATGGCAGGATATTCATTGGTCTGCATCAGCAGCAGTGTCTTATAGACAGGGAAGTACTTCATCTCGTTGTAAGGCGCTGACTTTTGGAGCAGGGGGACTGTCTGGCTGTTGACGAAGGTTGCTGTCGCGGCATCAAAGACATGGACTGGAGACACGAAATTGCTTGGTGCCACGGCATCCTCAAGAAGGGTCGAAATCGCCACCTCGTCGTCTTTCAGCTCCTCTATTGAATAGTTCATGGAATTCATGTTCCCGGCTGTCTCTACAGGAATGTAAGGTGTATAGAACAATGTATTGTTTTTATCGATGACGGTCAAAGCTATCTGATTGTTTACAAAATCGTATATTCCTACCGAAACAATGTAGTTGTTGGTTACTGCAACGTCCATATAAATCCTGTTGTACCAGTAATAGGAATAGTCTTGAAAATTGTATGAAACGTTTCCTCCTGAAAACTCGAAAACAAAGATTGCAGTGTTTACGGAAAGGTTTGAATCCATATTGTCATGACCGACAGCAGCAACAATAGGATTTTTCGTGTTGGGGTCATAATAGGCCTCCATCTTGTCAAGGAAGCGGATTTCAGGAATCATCGCATAGAAAACATATCCGCTCCCTGACGCGAAACCAGACTCCATAAAATATCCTACAATCCCATGGCTTGAATTATAACCACAGAAAAAGATGGTATCTCCTATCCGCTCGAAATCACTTATAAAAGTGCCCTGTTGGAGCCTGAATTTCAGACATATGTTTGTTGTGATATCCGTCCAGACGAATTCACCGTAGGTGCCGTGGTAATGGTATGAGATGATGTGGCTGCTATCGGATGAGACTCGGCCAATAGCCTGATCAGAAGAATATGCACATGATGGCATATAAAGGCTCGTCGTTGTCTGGCACACAACCATGTTCATGGCAAAAAATCCAAGAACAACAAAAGACAGGATACCTTTTTTCATGGCTGATACTTAAAAAAATATTGTTGTATTTCAGAAAGATAAATAATAATAGAAGTTTTTTTTATATGACAAAATTACTATTTTTTTAAAACAAAAATGAATTAGCGCATATTATTGTCCTCTAATGTTGCGCTTATTTCTCCCTTTGTAAATATTAGTCGTAAGAATGAGAGAAAGTGACATTAAAATATATGTTAAATAATGTTAAATTACCCTTATCTTTTGATAATCAACAAACGATCGATTCGGATTTTTGAAGAATCCAAAGTATTATTCCAGTGCAATAATATTTTTATTTCGTCGTTTAAGACGTCATGAATAATCTCTCTAACAATAAAATGAAATTTCTTTCTGCGTATCGGCAGCAGAAGAACTGCGAGGCTGAAGGCGTTTTTGTTGTCGAAGGTGTCAAGATGGCTCAGGAGGCGTTGAAATCGGGATGGAAAATCAGAACGGTTTGTGCCACCGCTGAAGAATGGAATGCCATGGACTTTTTTGCCCATAATGGTGCGGACGAAGTATACGAGGCCAGTCGGGAGCAGATAGAGCGTCTCAGCTCGCTGCGGTCGCCGCAGGGAGTGTGGATGTTGGTGGAACGGAAGACGGAGAACGGAGAGCGGAGAGCGGAAAGCCCATTTGTGCTGGCATTGGATGGGATACAGGACCCTGGCAATATGGGAGCGATATTGCGAACATGCGACTGGTTTGGAGTGCGCGATGTGGTATGCAGCCACGAGACAGTGTCGTGCTACAATCCGAAGGTTGTGCAGGCCTCTATGGGTGCAATTTTCCGCACTCACGTCTCCTATTGCGAACTGGCGGAGACACTTATGTCATATAAAAAGCATGGCTTCGCAATCAATGGAGCCATGCTTGACGGGGAGGATGCTTTCGCTGCCCGGAAGGAGAGGCCTTGTGTGCTGGTCATCGGTAACGAGGGTCATGGCATTTCGCCTGAAGTTGCCGCCGTGATCGACCGCAGACTGACAATCCCCAACATTGGCGGCACCTGCGAGTCGCTCAACGCCTCGGTGGCGGCAGCTATACTTGTCAGCGGTTTTTTTCGCGCCTAAAACAACTATTCACTATTCACTTTTCACTAATCACTATTCACTTTTCACTAATCACTATTCACTGTTCACTTTTCACTATTCACTTTTCACTAACCACTATTCACTTTTCACTATTCACTTTTCACTATTCACTGTTCACTTTTCACTTTTCACTATTCACTATTCACTTATAAATAGATATCGTCGGTGGCGAGGAAGCCGCCGACGTATTTGTTCACGCCTTCGGGGACGCTAGTGAATGGTTTGTCGTAGCCCACGGACCGCAGCTTGGTGAGGTCTGCCTCGGTGAAGTACTGGTACTGGTTCCGTACCGAGTCGGGCATGTCGATATACTCTATTTTCGGTTCTTTTCCCATGCTGCGGGCTATACTCTCGGCGACGACATTGTAGGACGTGGCATGGCCTGTGCCGACATTGAAGAGGCCGCTGACATGAGGGTGATCCAGCATCCAGAGCATGACATCGACACAGTCGCCCACCCACACGAAGTCGCGCCGCTGCTCACCGTGGGCATAGTCGTCGCTGTACGACTTGAAGAGGCGAACCATACCGCCCGTGCGGTATTGCTCGAAGAAGTGGCGCACCACGCTCATCTGCATACCTTTGTGGTACTCGTTGGGGCCATAGACATTGAAGAATTTCAACCCCACCACCTGACAGGCTTTACCCTCAAAACCGCATTGCGAAGCGATGTGCTTGTCGACGGCATTCTTGCTCCACCCATACGGATTGAGGGGCTGCAGACCGTTGAGGAACAGCTGGTCGTCGCGGTCGATAAAACCATGCTCGCCGCCGCCGTATGTGGCGGCCGACGAGGCATAGATGAGCGGTATGCCGTGCGAGGTGCAGAACTCATAGAGCGATACGGTGAGCTGGAAATTGTTGGCGACAATCTTGTCGACATCTGTCTCGGTGGTTGACGAGATAGCACCGAGATGGAGGATGGCATTCACCTCGGAGGCATGTTTTTCCAGAAAAGAGGACATCTGGTCGGGAAGCACGAAACGCAAGGCTCCGCGCTTGGCGACATTGCGCCATTTCTGGCCGTTGCCGAAGCTGTCGACAACAACTATATCGCGGAATCCTCTCTGCTGCATGGCATAGAGCAGGTTGGAACCGATGAAGCCTGTGGCACCAGTGACAATGTACATTGCGTTTGGGCGTTATTTTGAACCAACCATGGTTGCGGTGACGTCGGCTGTTCCGGTAATGTTGATGGTCTGGCCTGCCAAAGGAACAGAGGCGGAAAGCCCGACCTGGCATGAAGTCTGGCCGTTAACGGGTTTGCTGACAACAGGAATAGTGGCAGTGAAACTGTAACTGTTCCCTTCAACAGGTATACTGATCATGATGGGATCAATATGCAATCCGCTGTTGTTGACATAGCCCTCGTAGGTATTGTTGTTGATGATGATGTTGACATCACCGCTGTTGCCGTTTTTCTCGATAGTCAAGGGTATGTTTTCGAAATCACGGTTGAACGTTGTAGTCATCAGGTTGATGTTCAAGGTGCCGTCGAGCATGTAGTCGCCGACGAAGTCGTCAGCAAGGCTTGGCGGATTATCCGGTGGGTCAACAGGAGGATTTTGGTTGTTGTTGGCTGTTGGAGTCTCCGTGGGAGTTGTTTCGTCATCCTTGCCGCATGATGCAAAAGCAATGAACGAGATAGCCAAAAGGCAAATGATGATTTTTTTCATAAGGTTAAGGAATTAGATTTTTAGTATGCAAAGTTAAAAAAATAAGTTGTGACAATAATCATAGTTATTTTGCTGATAATAAGCGAGAGAAACACTTTAAACTGTAAACTTTAATCTTAAAACTTTACTATTTCAGTTTTTCCACTCCAGTGTCTCAATCAGGTGTTCCATGTCGGCCTGCAGGTATTCCAGCACCGGCGCCAGCGAGTCGTTGTTGGGGACGCAGTCGATGTAGAGCGAGCCGCGAAGGAAGTGGCGCACGCTGTCGGTGGCCCAGAACTGGTAGGTCGATGCCACGTTCTGCCCTTGGAGCCTGTAGGTGGTGGCATAGACATGGGCATCCTCGTTGACAAATTGTCGTTCGTCGACACCCGACGAGAAACCGAAGTGTTTCGACAGCAGGAGGTAGGAGGTGTCCACCTCGCCGGCGAGGTCGCCGGGTTTGTTCAGAGGAATATAGCTCAAGAAAATCACGCCGTTCAGGGCGGGATAGCGAAGGTCCACCCACTTGAGGCGCCTACCGTCACGTTTCAGGTCAGCCTCGGCCTCGGCAGCTCGCTCGAACCTGAAAGGCACAGCGGCGGTATCGTACATCTCGTACGACTTGGCAGGCAGCTCGATACGCATATATCCCTGCGGTTTGGGCGTGTAGCCATTGCCCGACCCGACGCATGAGACGACAAAGAGCAGACATGCGGTGATTACCGTTTTTAACACTATTCTCATCATACCAAGAACTCATTTCTTCAATTTTTATTACATTTGCAAAAAAAAATAATAGCCTTGAATCGGCTTCAATTCCTGTTAACAGCTAAAACACAGTACGATATCCAGTCTCCTTTTCTTTTCAGGTTCTACAGCGAAGTGCTGAATACGCGGATTGGCAAGGCAGACTGCAAGCGTCTAGGCATTGCCTTCGGCGACCGCTATGCCCAGCTGCGCTACAAGCTGTGCGACCACTATAAGGCATCTCCGCTGATATTGGATGGCTGGCCGGCAGACGACCTGCTCTCGTCGACCGAAGTTGGGATAATAGGCATGGTGCGTTCCCCCCACAAGGACCACGGTCGCGAGGCAGTATGGACCTCAGCCGTCCGCAGGGATGATGTCACCCTTTCGGTCGACCTCTACGACGTAGGCCTCTTCTTCACCTGCCCCAAACTCTCGAAGCAGCACATCCCGCTCCGCATAGTCTGACACCCAGACGAACGGTGTACTCAGATGGAAATTTACTTGTTGAAGGCTGACGAGAAGATTCTGACCGCAGACTAATTGCCGTTTTTACGGCCTGAACAGGTCATCCATGGTGATGACGCTTTGGATGTTGCCGCTGTAGGCGTTGCGGATCAGTCCGTATGTAGTGACCAGTGTCTGGTGAACGGTCTTGCGGGTTCTGGTTACGGCTTTGAAAACTGCTTTGCGTGTACGCAACTTTGCGTCTTCGTCTTTGTCGAGTGTGTAGTCGCTGTCGCAGAACTTCATCTCGCAGAGGTTGATGACATTGTCGTTGCGGTCTATAAGCATGTCTATCTGTACGCCGGGGTGATCTTCTGTACTCTTTGTGAGCCAGGAATGTGCCGACGAGATTATGCCACTGATGCCCAACGCATTCAGCATCTGTGGCAGGTGCCATAGACAGGTGCGTTCGAAGGCCAGCCCCGCCCAGACCGAATGCCGGGTGGTGTCGACGGAATGGCTCCAGAAATGCTCGTCGCCGTTCGGGTTGTTGGCAACGAAACCGAAGTGGAAGAGCGTGAAGTTGTCCATGAGTTGGTACAGACTGCCTTTCTCTTTCTTGCCGAAGGCCTTGTAGCGGCGGATGAAGTTGCACTGTTCCAATTCGGCCAGTGTGCGAGTGAAGACGGTATTGTCGGTAAGACGGCTTGCGAGAAGGATTTCGTCGCGAAGCATGCCGGCCTTTTTCGTTGCGAGAGCGGAGATGATGGCTATGTGAGGCGCAGCGTTTTTGAACAGCGAGGCGTATAGTGCGTCATACTCGTCCCTGAGAGGGGCGTCGTTGTGGAAGAAAATGCGGTCGATGTTTTGCGATAGGCTCTCACCCTGTCTCAGGAAGCTCCAGTAGTAAGGAATGCCGCCCATAATCATATAGGCTTCAAGGATGTCGATGTCCGACAAATCCACCCTCATGTGCCGGGCGTATTGACGACATTCGTTCAGTGTGAACGGCTGAAGGTGGATCTTCATTGTCAGCCGGTTGTGCAACCCGCCATGGTTCTTGACAATGTTGTTTATGAGCCACGATGTTGCGCTGCCGCAAACTATCAGTACGATATCCTTTTCGGAGCGTGCTGTAGCCCATCCGTTCCAAAAATGCTCTAGTGCACTGATGAAGTTCGACTTAGGCGTGTCGAGCCATGACAGCTCGTCGATGAAGACGACTTTCTTGCCTGCCGGAAGCGAGGCGAGATGCTCCTGGAGTAGCGAGAACGCCTCATACCAGGTTTTGGGCTTGCGTCGCACAATCATTCCGGCTGCTCTGAGCGACTCTTTGAATTGTGCCAATTGGTCATTTTTTGACGCGTTCGCCAGACCCGTATGCTGAAAAGCGAACCGATTTACGAATGTTTCACGTATCAGAAACGTCTTCCCGACGCGACGTCTACCATATACAACACAGAACTGGGATTCCTCTTTTTCAAGTAGTTCCAATAATCTCTGCTGCTCTTTTTCTCTGCCGATTATCATGTTATTTTGTGTCTTGTTTCTGATGCAAAAATACTAAAAACATTCGATAGCGTGTGGAAATGTGAAATATTTTTCGACATTTCCACACGCTATCGACACTTTTTGGCGTGGTAGCATGCTGCCAAGTGTGATTTTTGAACAATGATTAACCATGTTGAATTGTTAGTTTGCAGCGTCATTGGAGTGCAGGCGGCTCGCCTGCAACTTCAACAATAACAGACAATAACAAAGTTGTTATATAGAAGTACTGACTAAAAAAAAACTAAAGTAGGCGACCTAAAATAGGTCGCCTATTTTAAGTCGCCAAAAAAAAACAAAATCGGTTCGTTATTGTAGTGAAATATAAAAATAATCTAAATTTATGGAACAGATTTTCAATCCATTTATTGTCAAGGGATATGTATCTGAAGAGTATTTTTGCGACTGCAAAAAGGAGACGCAAATGATACTCGACAACATAAAAAGTGGGTCGGATAGTACGATGATTTCGCCTCGTAAAATCGGTAAAACAGGTCTAATTCTTCATATTCTTGACAGAATCAACCACACATTGCCCCCTTTTGACACTTTGTATGTCGACATTTTTTTCGGCCTTGAATCTTGACGATATGATAAGGATTATGGCGGAGAACATACTTGCACAGTACCCTGTCAGAACCAGTCTTGGCAAGAGATTCCTGACACTGCTTAAAGGACTTCGGACCAAGATCACGATGGACTCATTCTCCGGAGTGCCGCAGGTGGAATTCAGCTTTACAACGTCAGATGACAGAGCCTACAGTCTCAGGCAACTGCTGGAATTCATCAATGCCCAGGAAAAGCGGATGGTTGTCGCCATCGATGAATTTCAGCAGATTGAGGAGTTCCCAGATTTTCGCCGATGCAAAACGGCCATTCTTCTCCAGCACGCGCATGGTAACTCTCGACAAGATTGACACCAAGCAATATGCGGCATTCATAAAGGAGAAATTCGAGGATGGCAAACGGTCAATCACCGATGATGCCATAGCCATGATTCTTGACTGGACCAAGCAATAAAGATTCTATACCCAAAGTCTTTGCAATGAGTTGTACGAGAAACGATTCCGCAAGGTGGATGTCGAATAGGTCAGGAAAACCTGCCTGAGCATCCTGGAAGGGGAGATGCCTAATTTTCTGCAACTTCGCGAGCTGCTTACTCCTCTGCAATGGAGACTTCTGATCGGAGTGGCAAAGGAGGATGAGGTTTAAAGCGTGGCGACGATGAATTTCCTGGCTAGGTATGGCATCGGCAGCGCTACCAATGCACGCCGTGCCGCGCAGTCGCTGGTGGACAAGGAGTTGCTGCTCGACACACACTCTCTCGAAGGCAAAAGCTACAGCGTCCACAACGTCTTCTTCTCCCACTGGCTCGCTATGGTGTACTGATGTTTTTTGTCATTTTTTTTATTCTATACAATAATTGTTTCGTTGTTCCGTTAACCACTAATAGCCTTGTTTTCGCTTTTGCAGACGGATCAGCTTCCATGCACGGGATGGGGCTATAGAATAATGACACGGAATAATCATCAAAAGTATTAACAAACAATTAATAATCAATCACAAATGTCTCAAATTATAGGTATCAGGGGCCGCCAGATTCTCGACTCGCGCGGCAATCCCACAGTAGAAGTCGAGGTTTTCACAGAACAGGGTGCCATGGGCCGCGCCGCCGTACCGTCGGGTGCATCGACGGGTGTCCACGAGGCTTGCGAGCTTCGCGACGGCGACAAGTCGCAGTATCTCGGCAAGGGTGTTCTTCAGGCCGTGCAGAATGTCAACAACGTCCTCAACGAGGAGCTCCGCGGCATGTTTGTCGGCGAGCAGCGTGCCATCGACCAGAAGATGATCGAGCTCGACGGTACGGAAAACAAGTCGCGCCTCGGCGCCAACGCCATCCTCGGCGTCAGCCTGGCCTGTGCCAAAGCCGCAGCCATGGAGAGCAACCAGGAGCTGTTCCACTACCTCGGCGGCGTCAATGCCTACACACTGCCGGTCCCGATGATGAACATCCTCAACGGCGGCTCGCATGCCGACAACAGCATCGACTTCCAGGAATTCATGATTATGCCCGTCGGAGCACCCACCTTCACCGAGGCCCTGCGTATGGGCGCCGAGGTGTTCCACAACCTCCGCTCCGTCCTCAAAAGCAAGGGCATGTCGACCAACGTGGGCGACGAGGGCGGTTTCGCTCCCAACCTAGGCAGCAACGAGGAGGCCATCATGTGCATCCTCCAGGCCATCGAGAAGGCCGGCTACCGTCCCGGCGAGGACGTCTACATCGCCCTCGACGCCGCCGCCTCCGAGTTCTACCTGCCCGAGGAGAACGTCTACCACCTGAAATGGAGCAGCGGCGACAAGCTCACTCCGCAGCAGATGAGCGACTTCTGGAAGAACTGGGTAGACAAGTACCCCGTCATCAGCATCGAGGACGGCATGGCCGAGGACGACTGGGACGGTTGGCGTATCCATACCGACGCCATCGGCGACCGCTGCCAGCTGGTGGGCGACGACCTTTTCGTCACCAACGTCGAACGCCTCAAGATGGGTCTCGACCGCAAGGTCGCCAACTCCATACTCATCAAACTCAACCAGATAGGCACCCTCAGCGAGACCATCGACGCCGTGACACTGGCCATGCGCAACAAGTATACCGCCATCATCAGCCACCGCAGCGGCGAGACCGAGGACACCACCATCGCCGACCTCGTAGTGGCCATGAATGCAGGCCTCATCAAGACCGGCTCCGCCAGCCGCACCGACCGCATCTGCAAGTACAACCAGCTGATGCGCATCGAGGAAAGCCTTGGCGACGAAGCCTACTATCTAGGCAGGGACTTCAAGTTTATCAAGTAATCTATGGATAACCTCGAATATCAAGAAGGAAGGACGGAACTCAATGCCCTCGGTCAGTTCGCTCTCATAAGGCGGCTGACCGAGGGTTTCGAGACTCACCATAAGTCGACAGTCAAGGCTGCGGGCGATGACTGTGCGGTAATTGCTGACGAGAACTCAACTGCGGGACGCAGTTGGTTACAGTGTGTGCAGACCATGGCTGAAGGGGTTGACTTCGATATGATGTACACTCCGCTCAAACACCTCGGATACAAGGCTGTTGCCATCGCGTTGAGCAATATCGCAGCCATGAACGGCACGCCGCGCCAGATAGAGGTAAGCCTTGCTGTCTCAAACCGCTATTCGCTCGAAGCCCTTGAGGAACTGTATGCCGGCATCCGTCTTTGCTGCGACCGCTACGACGTGGACCTTGTGGGCGGCAGCATCGGCAGCAGCCGTTCTGGCATGGTCGTCACCGTTTCGGCGGTAGGCGTGGTGGATGCATCGATGATAACCTACCGCAGCGGCGCCAAGCTTCACGACTTGATATGCGTCAGCGGCGACCTCGGCAGCGCCTATTCAGGCCTCCTCGTCCTGGAACGCGAGAAAGTCACCTATCAGGCAAACCCTGATTTCCAACCCGACCTCGACTCATACGACTATGTCCTGGAACGTTACCTGAAACCGGAGCCACGTCTCGACATCGTCAAGTCGCTGGCAGAGAAAGATGTGGTTCCCACATCTATGATTGACGTAGGCGACGGCCTGGCGTCAGAGCTGCTGCAGCTGTGCCGCAACTCGCATTGCGGATGTGAAGTATACGAGGAACATATCCCCATCGACTACCAGACCAGCCGCGTCTGTAGCGAGATGAGCAAGAACATGCTGCCCATCTCCAACGCCCTCAACGGCGGCGGCGACTATGAACTCCTTTTCACCATCGACCAAAAGGACTACGAGAAGGTCAAGGGGATGGAGGGTGTACACATCATCGGCCACATCACCGAAGAGGGAGCTCCCGCCGTCATGGTGACACCGCAAAACACCACAATAACACTTGTTGCACAAGGATTTAGGAACAATTAACAACTGCGTTATGCAGTTGGTTTCAATGAAATGCAGGATACTTTCAAACACCAAGGTTGGCGGCAGCAGATGATAAACCAGCTGCGCGGGAAAGGTGTCTTCGGCGACGCCGTGCTCGACGCCATGGCCAAAGTGCCACGACATCTCTTCCTTGAGACAGCCCTCGACTACATGGCCTACGAGGACAAAGCGTTGCCCATCAAATGCGGACAGACCATCTCACAACCCTCCACCGTGGCCTTCCAGAGCGAACTGCTCGATGCCAAGCCCGACATGAAAGTGCTTGAAGTGGGCACCGGCAGCGGCTACCAAACGGCCGTACTCTGCGCCATGGGGCTACGCGTCTTCACCATCGAGCGGCAGAAAGAGCTTTTCGACATCTCCAAAGCACGCCTCTCCGCACTGCGCTACCGTGCCAAATGCTTCCTCGGCGACGGCTATGCCGGCCTCCCCGAGTATTCACCGTTCGACCGCATCATCATCACCTGCGGAGCCCCCGAAGTGCCTCAGGCTCTCCTCGACCAACTGAAGACCGGTGGCGTGATGGTAATACCTGTCGGCGGCACCCGACAAGAAATGACTCGTATCGAGAAGAGAGGCCCTGCCCCCTCCGACCTGCTGATACAGCATTTCGGCGACTGCACTTTCGTTCCCATGGTCAAAAAACTTGCCTACAGGGCGCTCTGAAGACCGATATAGATACCATCGTCAAAAAGTGATTCCTATGACACTAAAAGACAAGCTCTCCGCCGAACCTGGTTTCCAATATATCATCGACAAATTGGAGTTCATGAGTGCCGCAGGACGCAGACGCATGCTACAGCAGGAATTCATGACCGACTACAAGACACTTGACAGCGAGCTGGTACGAGTGTCACTTATAGTGGAGACCCTTTGCAACGATGACTCCAAGCGGCCGGTGTCCCACCTACGCCACCAGCTCATGCAGATGCACGACCTGCAGGGAACTCTCAACAACCTGCGTCAGCACATCTGTCTCGAAGAGCTCGAACTCTTCGAAATCAAGAGCTTTTCGCTGCTCTGCATGGAGACATCGCGTGCCGCCGACCAGATGGGCCGCGCCGCGCTGCTCGACATCCCCGATGTCAGCAGTGTGTTCAAATTGCTCGACCCTGATGGCACAGGGCTGCCCAACTTCTATGTCTACGACAGCTATCACCCCGACCTGGCAAGTTTACGCCGCCAGCTGAGGTCACTACAGACTAAAATGGAGAGCGTCCACAAGGAGGGTGAGGACCCTGTCGAACTGCAGCGTCGCATCAACGACCTCTTCGACCGCCAGAACCAAATCCAGCAACTGGTCATTGCACAACTCTCCGACCGGCTGGTCGAGTACCAGCCTCTGCTGCAGCGTGCCTTCGACAGCATGGCATACACCGACTTCCTCTTTGCCAAGGCTACCCAGGCGGTGGAGTGGCAACTCGTGCACCCACAGATTGTCGCACGTGACAGCAAGCATACAGCCCAGACATTCACAAAGATGTGGAATCCCCGACTCCGTCACCGCAACGAAGAACTCGGACTCCGCTACCAACCTATCGACATCGCGTTTGGCAGCGGCACCTGCCTCATCACCGGCGCCAACATGGCCGGCAAGACAGTGCTGCTCAAGACGGTGGGCATCGTGCAGCTTATGGCACAGTTCGGATTCTTCGTGCCCGCGCAGCAAGCCTCGTTAGTACTCGTCGACGATGTCATCTTCTGCATCGGTGACGAACAGAACGAGATGAACGGACTCTCCTCCTTTGCGTCTGAAATCATCAAAATCAGCAATGCGTTATCACGCGCTGAACGGGAGAACCTCCTCATCCTCATCGACGAACCCGCGCGCACCACCAACCCCATCGAAGGCAAAGCCATCGTACAGTCAGTAGCCGACATCCTCGACCAACGCCCCTCAATGTCGCTCATCACGACCCATTACAGCCAACTGGGACTCGCATGCCGCAGACTGCGAGTCAAGGGATTCGTGGAGAGCTCTGCCACAGAGAAGCTTACGCCCGAAAACATCAACCGCTTCATCGACTACTCGCTGTTGGCCGACGACAGCGACGACGTGCCGCAAGAGGCGCTGCGTATAGCCACCATCCTGCAGTGCAACCCCTTGCTTCTGCAAAGAGTGAAGGCTTTCCTGTGCTGAAGATGGGAATCATTTCAGGAAAACACAATGAGTAAAGTTTAAAGATTAAAGTTTACAGTTTAAATATTTCTCTCGCTTATTATCAGCAAAATAACTGTGTTTATTGTCACAACTTATTATTTTAACTTTGCCGACAGGAAATCCTAATTTTTCATAATTCGAAGGTAATAAAGCCTCATTTCACCAAAAAGTTGTACTTTTGCATACAATTTTCTCTTGAAAAAACAATCAAAACATGAAAAAAATTACCCGTTTCTTTTGTGTCATTGTCTTGTCAATGAGCATCATGACACCAATATCAAGTGTTTTGGCAGACAATATCGACCATTCCAAAGCCCGTAACGTTGCCGCCTATTTTATGGCCGCGCAGTTCGGAAACAAAGCAATAACAGCTGAATCATTGGAACTGGTTTATGAGATTCCGAACATCGAAAAAGGCATCTCTACACTATATGCCTTCAACACTGCCGACAAACGCGGTTTTGTCATCGTGGCAGGCACCGACTGTGTGGATCCCATCGTGGCCTACAGCACCGACGGCGCCCTTGACCCTGGCAACATTCCTCCAGCCATGCAGTGGTGGCTTGGCGAGCAGGCCAACATGATTGCATGCTGCCAGAATAATGCCTTCGAAGCCGGCGACAGAGTGCTGGCATCATGGCGTACCCTCGAGGAACAGCGACTGCCCTATTTCGGCCAGAACAGCAAGGCAGTCGTCCGTCTGCTGAGAACCAAATGGAACCAGAACTACCCCTACAATGTGCTTTGCCCCACGGTCTCTAACGGCAATAACGACAACCGGGGTCGTGCATACGTGGGCTGCGTAGCCACTGCCATGTCGCAGATTCTATGCTACTGGGAGTACCCTGTCGTCGGACAAGGGAGCAAGACATACCATGTGTCGGAGGCGGGCCTCGACACGACGTTGTCGCTCGACTTCAGTCAGTCGCGTTTCGACTACGAAAACATGCCGGACAAGCTGGATGCCAGTGCGACGGAAGACCAAATCAATGCCGTTGCCTTTCTGGGTTACAATTGCGGTGTCGCCGTCGAGATGGGATATGACGGCGAAGGCTCTGGTACCCTGTCGGAATATGTAGTGGACGCATTGAGCGCCAACTTCAAGTATGTGGCTGACAGCTTGAGGTTTTACAGCCGCGGCTCGATGTTGTACAACAACCCTGAGACCACCACCAATCCCAACGATCGCGACACAGCCTGGGTCGAATTGATATGCAACGAGATACTCAAGAAACGCCCTGTATACTATGCCGGACGCTCGCCATACGGCGGCAGGGATGCAGGACATGCATTCGTATGCGAAGGTTTGAACACTTCAACAAAGATGCTCTATTTCAACTGGGGTTGGGGCGGCTCTGGCGACTGCTGGTGCAACGTCTTCACTGCACAGCTGAAACCCTCTGCCAGCCCGCAACAGGGAACCACATACAACTTCATGGAAAGCAACCGTATCATCACCGGCATCGTGCCTCCGCAGGACAGCATCCACATCAATATGGAAAATGTCGTCGAGCCCGAAAACCCCTTCGTCGGCGCATTGTATCCTAACCCCGCCAGCACTCATGTCACCGTCAGCTATATGCTCACCGACGACAGCCCCGCCATTATGCAGGTCTTCGACGCTTCGGGCCGCATGGTCGACGAAATCAGACTCTCGCCCGTCTGCACGCAAGTCTCATTCCCAGTTGGCAATCTCGACCCCGGCATCTACTTCTGCAGAATCAACGGCTACACAAAGAAATTCGTTGTCAAATAACCACTCAACGGTCATCCCCATTCTACCAACGATATGAGCAAGGGCGGCAGCATCAAACGAAGCTGTCGCCCTTGCTTGTTGAGTACGTAACAACATACCTATACATACGTCGGCAGAAAAAGCCCGAAGCAAATTAACAAATCAACACAATACTGTTGATAGTTTTACGTTAACACATTCAAACAATTACGTTTTCTTATCTATCTTTACAAGATAATAAATAAAAAACAAACAAAAATATGTCATTGATTAATAGCATTTTATTACAAGTCGACACAACAGTTGCTGTCGACAAAATCCAAGAAAAAGAGACGTTTCTGCAGCTTGCCATGAACGGCGGCTGGGTCATGGTCGTTCTCCTCTGCCTTCTGGCCCTGGCCATCTATATCTCAATAGAGCGTTTCCTGGCCCTCAACCACGCCCTCAAAGAGGACTCCACCCACTTCATGAACAACATCCGCGAATATGTGCACAATGGCGACATCGATGGAGCCAAGAACCTTGCCAAAGCCACCGACACCGCCATAGGCCGCATGGTGTCGAAAGGGCTCTCACGCCTCGGACGTCCGCTGGGCGACATACAGACCGCAGTCGAGAACGAGGGCAAGATGGAAGTGGCCAAGCTTGAAAAACGCGTTTCGCTCGTAGCCACCGTGGCCTCCCTGGGACCCATGCTCGGATTCCTGGGTACCGTGACAGGTATGGTCAGCGCTTTCCAAGCCATGGCTCACGCAGGCAACAATATCGATATCAGCAACCTCGCCGGCGGCATCTACGAAGCCATGATAACCACAGTCGGAGGCCTCATCGTAGGCATCATAGCCTATTTCCTCTACAACCTCCTCGTCAACCGGATCAACAAGGTGGTCATGGAACTCGAGACCCGTTCCATGGAGTTCATGGACCTGCTCCACGAGCCGGCCTAAACAATTCTGAATGTTGAATGTAGAATTCTGAAAATCCATGATAAAGAGTCAAAACAAGATACAGATTGAGAGCGGCTCGTCGTCGATGTCCGACCTGGTGTTCCTGCTGCTCATCTTTTTCATGCTCACCTCCACGCTCATCAGCCCCAACGCCGTCAAGCTGTTCCTGCCGGAGAGCAACAACAAGACAATGGCCAAGGAGAGCGTGACGGTCTACATTTCAGACCTTGGCGGAGCAGCCGACGACGGAAGCCAGCTGTCGCGATGCCAGTTCCAGATCGACGAGACACCACTCACGGCCACTGTGGGCAACGACCTTGTCGACGAGATGAAGAGCGTCCTCGTCAGCGAACTTGGACGCATGGCCCCCGGCGATGCCGAGGCCGGTGTCTTCGTCCGCGCCGACCAGACGGTCGACGTTCAATATATCGTGCATGTAATCGATGCCGTGAACCAGATCAACAAGGATAACGGAACAAAACACAAGGTTGTCCTTGGCACACGCCCGGGGCAATGAACGGACGGGGATGTAAGAACGGAGAACGGTTGTAAGAAACATTAAACGTGAAACATTAAACGTGAAACATCATATTCAGATGCGCCAAGAAAAGAAAGACAAAACAATATCAGCCATATCCACGCTGATAATAATGGCATTCTGCTTGCTGCTCTGCTCCTGGCTCGGCTACAAACTCCCTAACCCGCCGATCGAGGAGGAAGGCATGGGTGTCGCCGGCGAGGTGCTTGGCGAGATAGAAGGCTTCGGGAACAACGACCAGGCCACCTTCGACAACAGCTCGGCTCCAGCCGCCTCATCGTCCGCACCCGACGACAGCTATACCACCGGCGAAGAGCCTGCCCCAGTGGCGAAAGCCAAGAAAAACGACGACAAGCCACTCCCCACCAAGAAGACAGAATCCACCAAGCCCTCTTCCGAATCCACATCGTCGTCTACAGAGCCTTCACAGCCTGTCACCAACCCCAATGCCACATTCAAGGGTCGCAAGAACGGCACCGGCGGCGAAGGCAAAGGAACTGCCAGCGGCAGCGGCCAAGCCGGCAGCCCCGACGGAACCCAGGGTGCACAAGGAGGCAGCGGGAAAGGCAACGGTGCAGGCTACAGCCTCGGCGGCCGCAGCCTGAGGGGAACTCTTCCCGTACCGCGCTACACAAGCTCGAAAGACGGCGATGTCACCATCAGCATTAAAGTCGACCGCAACGGCAACGTCATCACCGCCGAGTTCACTCCCAAAGGCTCAAAGAACTATGACCAGTCGATGGTCAACGCAGCCATCGAGGCGGCCAAGAAGGCTCATTTCAACGCCGACCCCAACGCCACGGAATACCAGTATGGAACCATTACATACAAGTTCCGCCGCCAGGGATAATAAAAAAAACAGTTTTTTTTGCAAGTTTTCATCCGTAACGCATACTAACAAATGTTGACTGCCGAACAAGAACAAGAGATAGTGCAGCAAATCCTTTCGGGCGACAAGGAGAAATATGCACTCCTTATCCGCGAACATCAGGATACTGTGGCCAACCTCTGCTACAAGCTGGTAGGCAACAAACTGGATGTCGATGAGGTAACACAGCAGGTCTTTATCGAACTGTATACTGCCCTGCCCCGTTTCCGACACGCGTCACGACTGAGTACTTTCATATACCGCATCACCGTCAACGTCGTCTCAAAGCTTCTCAAACACGACCGCCGCATTGTCTCGTACGACCCCGTCATTGCCGACCCCCTGACCGGAAACGAACCCTCTCACGAGGAACGTATGGTGAAAGACGAGCAGACACGCCAGCTGCACCGCGCCATCGGACAACTAAAGCACGAACAACGCACCGCCCTTGTCCTCTACACTTTCAACGACTTCTCGTACAACGATATAGCCGACGTGATGCAAGTCTCGCTCTCAAAAGTCGAATCACTGATTTTCAGAGCAAAGAAAAACTTGAAAAAAATGCTGTCACAATGATACCTAACCAAACCAACAACACCAAACGCGACCTATGGTTTGAAAGCCAGAAAGAGGCCATCCGGGCATTGAGGCCCGACCATAAAGTCGATGTCACCCAAGCCGTCATGCAACAAATAGAGACCATGGCAATCCCGAAGGCCTTGCCCGTGGTTGGAAAAGGCAGATGGGTCATAAGGATGGCCGCAGCCGCATGTTTTGTCGGCATCATCGTCTCGGCATCATTGTTCCTGCGGACAAAAACATCGCCTGTCACCACATCGTCCGACCTTTCGGCATGTCTACTTGACATCTACGAGTTCTGCAACGACTATGCAGACCCCGATGCCGACGACGAAGCCGCAATGTATGACAACCCTGTCTCCTACTTCCTGTAACCAATAACCACCCCATGCCATGAAAAGGTTAATACTGCTGCTATTCGCCACACTACTCTTCTCGTCACTTCAAGCCCAGAACTGGAGCCGTGAAGGCAAAGGGAAGAAAGAGAAAATAGAGGAAATCATCACCGACCTCAGCCCTCAACAGAAGTCGCGCATCGATGCCATAACCCAACGTTCAGCCAAGAACATCGAACACTACCGCGCACAACTCGACGCAGTACGCGACAGCATACGCAGATACATGGACCTCCGTGAAGACCACAGCAGTGTCGTCTTCCGCCTCTACGACCGCGAGGGGCGACTGCGCTCCGAAATGAGCAAAGAATACTACCGCACCAAGGTAGCCATCGACGCCGTCCTGACTCCCGAGCAGTTCCGCCGTTTTCAGGAACAGATGGCTGACAAAAGCACCAAACATGCGCCTCAGACAGCACCTGCCAAAAAAAGGCAACAGCGTAAGTCAAAATGAGAAGCTTGCTCATTATATTCATCTTGCTTATACCCTTTCACCACGCTCTCTCGCAGAAGCGTGGTGATGTGCTTATCAGCGAGATACTCTTCAACCCCGTTCCAGGCGGAAGCGACTATGTGGAGCTCTACAATGCAAGCGGCAAAGCAATAGGCCTCAACAAGCTGCGGCTGGCACGTATGGATGGCGACTCAATAGTGAAGCTGTTCACCATCGCCGACAGCGGTGTCCTTTATGCCCATGACTATATTGTCGCCACAACCAATGCTGCCTTCGTGTCTGGCAACTACACTGTACGCTATCCCGAAAAACTTATCGAGGTCAAGAGTATGCCGCCATACAACGATGCCGCGGGCAGCGTAGCGATTTACACCGCCGACAGCACGCTCCTCGACCGATTCGACTACAACGATAAGATGCATAGCCGCCTTCTGCGTGACCGCGAGGGCGTGGCACTCGAACGACGCTCGTTCCAAAGAGCCACACAGGATGCCTCCAACTGGTACTCGGCGGCAACCACCGCCGGATACGGGACTCCCACATACGCCAACTCGCAGAGCCATGAGTTCCTTTTCCTCGACGGCGACTTCTCGATAGCAACACCCCTTTTCTCGCCCGACGGCGACGGATACAACGACCTGCTCGACATCACCTACAGCCTTGAGAACTGCGACATGACAGCTAATGTCTCCATTTATGATGCCGCCGGACATCTTGTGCGGCATCTGCTACGCGGCTCGCTGCTCGGATGCAACGGCGACATGACATGGGACGGCACCGACGACAACGGACGCCGTTCGCCTCGCGGAAAATATATCGTTGTCATCGAGGTTTATAATGAAAACGGAACGGAGCAGAGTTCTCGCCACACTGTAAGCCTTGTCCGCCGATAATACTGTTCAGTTGCGACACTTCAGTGGTAGTTTCCTTACATCCTCCGTTGTCCGTTGTGTCGGATTTGTCCGTTGTGTCGGATTTGCAATCCAATGCAACGGATGTAACGGAATCACGAACAGAAAAAAATCATAGGTTTTTTAATCACCTATTCATTATCAATAAAATAAGAAATTTTAACATAATTTAACATCTTATTTTGTGTCACTTTTTACACATTTTACGACTATTATATACAAAGGGAGAAAAAATATTTGAAAACAAATAAAGCGCTATTTCACTTAAATATAACAAATATTATGGTTGGTTCACCATTGCCATATTCTATAAAAATGTATGATACTAAGGGTAATGTTGTTCTGCAATGGGATTATTTAACAGTAGATAAACTTGTTGTCAATACAAACGACCTCAATTCAGGAGTATACTATTTGGGGGTACAATTGGGAACGAGATTTGTTAAAAAAAAAATTGTAATACAATGAAATATTTTTTCTATATTACACTTGCCATTTTCGCTACGCTACTTTTTTATGGGTGCACAAAAGATTATAGTGACATCGATGAGCATGTTTGGAAACTCACCAAAATAGAAACAGCGAACGGTTTTTCTTCGAAAACGCCGAACGTAGAACGGCCAGAAAGAGAAGACCGATACCTGCTTAGGTTCAATAAAGAACTTGCTACAGCCCAAATGTTTTTGATTGTAAACAATTGGTCCGCACGCTATCAAATAGTCCAAAACGGGTCGATAACTCTATTAGGAAGCACTACAACTGAAGTTGGGTATAACGGAAACGAAATATGGGTTGAAGATACGATTAATGCTTATGGTTCCGACACCTTTGATTACGCTATAGACGGGAAAAAACTCACAATCCAATCCCCAAATATAACTATGACCTATCTATGCATTGAATAGTTATAACTCTTAAGTTCAACTAATAAATGCAACTTTTACTGAAAAAGAGCGAGGGCTAAGATTGGAAACCTTAAAAACATCAAAAGAGAAGACACGGAACAAAGCCGGCTTCCCTTTCGGATTCAGAAAAAATGCCTATCTTTGCCCTGGTCCAAAAAAGTAAAAGACATGGCACAACTAAATCAAGCGCAAA
>JAFSKP010000116.1 GCA_017448905.1 Bacteroidales bacterium
CTCCCCTTCGGCTGCCACGCCTGGCGCAGATATGAATACGATTCATTCTGGATCAACTACATACATCCAGCACTGTAACCAATTGCGTCTCGCAGTTGTGCTTTGTTTTGGTACGTGGGCGCCCTCGCCCGCGGCAACTATCGCAACAACATCCATTGTGAGTTTTCAAATGTTCTTTGTTAAGGACATACGCCACCATCCACAAAAGCCGGCTCAATATAACAGTAACGATTATCCCGAATAACCCCAAAAAACAATGTATTATTGCAAAAGCCAATGTTTAAATGCGAAAACATGCGAAAAGTCAAAAATAAGCAAAAATATTTTTCGCGTATTTTCATTATTTCGCACTATTTCGCATAAAAAAAACTTTCGGATTTATGCGGATAATCATTTAACAGTATACATCGTAGGCAACAGCCTCATCTAACAATGGGAAAACAACGGCGAGATCGTCGCTGTCGTAACTGCAAGTATAGACGATTGGGTTCGTCCGTGGTGCGAAAAGCATGGCATTCAGCATGTCATTGCCACACAGACCGAAATCAGAGACAATATCCTTACCGGCCGTTTCGCCACCCCTAACTGCTACGGCCCCGAAAAAGTAATCCGATTGAAAGAAATGCTCGGCAACATCTCAGAATACCATATCACCGCCTACGGCGACAACCGCGGCGACCGCGAAATGATGGCTATCGCAGATTTCATTCCACTCTCCAACAATAAAATATAGCCCCCTTTGAATATATGACGCGAATAACACGAATCAATCAAAATTTTCTTCTTAGGGGGATAGCTGTCATTATCCTTATTCTCTATAACCTGACTCCGCGCATCGACGGTTTTGACACTTATTACTATCTTCTGGCCGGTGAGAACTTTTGGAACGGAACCATCGATTGTTTGAGGATACCCGTATTTCCTTTGTTGCTGAAACTGTTTAGTGTCTGTTTCGGTGAAAAAGGGGAAATCATTGGCATCATAATAATACAAAGTATTGTCTATCTGCTCTCTGTTGCATCGTTGAGAAATGTCGCCAGGTGCGTAATCAAGAACTCAATCATTCGAAATGTCGTTTGTCTTCTTTATGTTGCCTGTGTTGCTCCAGGATGGTGCAACGAACTGATGACTGAATCGCTGAGTATTTCCGTATGCGTCATCATGACCGACTTGGTCTGCCGCTATATCAAGAAACCATCATGGTCTCTCACTGTCGGCATTTTCCTGACGACTGCTCTGCTTGTCTTCTTGAGACCCTCTTTCATCTTTCTTTTTGCCGTCCTGCCAATCGTTTGGATTGTAATGTGGATAAGAACGAACAACCGTACACTGCAAGTGGTTTCTTTGACTCTTACACTGCTTTGTACAACCATGTATTTGGGATACTGCAAGGCATACGAGAAAGAATATGGTGTGTTCACATCATCTATCAGCTTTGTTTGCAATGATATTTATAATTTGAAACGGAGTGGGTCATGGGACATAGAAAAGGTCAGCAATCCGCAAGCAAAGGAGATTCTATCTCAGATTGATGAACAATGGTGTGGCAATTATGACCCCATCTATAAATCTGTCTGTTCGAATCACAAGAATCTAAAGTATATCGTACTTGGATGCAACGAGATGAAACAGAACTCCAAGACTGCTCTCCTGTGGCACCGCCTTGAGATCACTGCCGCAAGTTTCGACAACCGTTTCAACGCTTCTGTCAACACCCACACGCCTCTTTCCGCCGTCTTGTTCGGATGTTCCCTGTTCTTCGCACTGCCTTTGTCAATCTTTTACAGCATCGTCGTCATCTCTTGTCTTGCTCTAATCGTTTATCTGATACGCAAAAGAAGTGTGCCTCTCATGGCCACGGTTCTGATTCTCTTCACTGCAGCTCAATGTGTTGGAATCCTACTCAATGCCAGCGAAGCCCACGAACGGCTGCTGCTCCCTGTTTACCCTCTTTTCTTGGTTTTGCTGGGAATGGCTGCGGAGAGATGTACCAGTTGAACACGAGTCGCAATAATCAAACCAATAATAATATCACGAACTACGATTGCTTGAATTGAACAGATTGTCATTTTATGATAATCATTTTATGATAATTCGTATCTTTGTGATTTGAATTAACATACCATCATGATCGAAAATCCTTTTGTCACAAACGGTTATGCAGGCCCTGATTACTTTTGCGACCGCAAAAAAGAAACTCAAGACATCATACAATTGCTTTCCAATGGCAATAACATCGCCCTGATTTCGCCAAGACGATACGGTAAAACAGACCTTATTCGGCATTGTTTTAATCAAGAAACCATAAAGGATAAGTACTACACCTTCATCATCGACATCTATTCCACTAAGTCATTGGCCGAAATGGTCAATAAGATGGGCAAAACAATTCTCGACTCTCTAAAACCTAGAGGTAGAAAAGTATGGGAGAGTTTCCTGAATGTAGTACATTCCCTGAAAGCAGGAATCTCGTTCGACGCAGACGGATTGCCCTCGCTGACCATGTCGGTGGGCGATATTGTTAACCCCAACAACACATTGGACGAAATATTCCACTATCTCGACAAAGCCGACAAACCATGCCTCGTGGCCATCGACGAGTTTCAACAGATACTGAAATACGATAACTCCACTGTCGAAGCCGCTCTTCGCACCCATGTCCAGTACTGCAGCAATGCCAACTTCGTATTCTTGGGCTCACAACGCCACATGATGGGTGCCATGTTTGTATCCCCCAACAGACCTTTCTATCAGAGTGTCTCCATCATGAACCTTAAGTTGATTGATTTGGAGAAATACTGTTCATTCTGCGAAAAACATTTTTCCGACGCGGGCAAATCTCTCGACAGAGAAGTTGTGGTGCAACTGTATGCCAAATTCAATGGCGTGACTTTCTATTTGCAGAAAGTCATGAATGTGCTCTTCATGAGAACAAATGTAGGTGAGCATTGTCAAGCCGACGAACTGCAACCTGCAATCGAATATATAGTCAACTTCACAAGCCAGACATACGAGGATTTGCTATATCAATTACCAGAAAAACAACGCCTTGTGCTTATTGCAATATGCAACGAGGGCAAAGCAAGCCAGATAACATCCGGAAAATTTGCAAAAAAACATGGTCTAACCTCCCCAAGCGCAGTAAAATCCGCTGTCAATGCTTTGTTGGAGAGAGACTTAATTACGCAAGAAAAAGGAATTTATGAGATATATGACAAATTCCTCGAGATATGGATAAAAGAAAGATAAGGTATCATCAGTCTGATTATCAAAAATAAAAAGGTATCAATTTCAACCAATAGTTAATGACAAAAGACAATCCTCAAACAACTGAGCAGTGGACCGCAATCCTTGAACCCCGGAAGAAGTTCATGGAGTTCAACCTCAAGGAGATGTGGGACTACCGCGATCTCTACTCCATCTACGTGCGGCGCAACATAGTGACGGTATATAAGCAGACAGTGTTAGGGCTCGCATGGTTCTTCATCAGCCCCATCTTCACAACCGTCATGTATATGTTCGTCTTCGGCGGACTGGCCGGCATCTCAACCGGCGGCGTGCCGCAGGCCGTCTTCTACCTCAGCGGCATCCTTATGTGGAACTACTTCAACGCCTGTTTTGGACAGAACAGCAACGTCCTCGCAGCCAACGCCGGCATTTTCGGCAAGGTGTACTTCCCTCGCCTCATCATACCTCTTGCCGGCATGACCTCGTCGCTTGTCACCTTCGGCATTCAAGCACTGCTGCTCATCATCGTTTACGTCTATTATGTCATTACCGGCGCGCCGCTCTGCCCCCGCTGGGAATTGCTGTTGTTCCCGGTTTATCTTCTACTTATCGCACTGACTGCCATGTCGTGGGGATTGATTATCTCATCCCTTACTGTAAAGTACCGCGACCTTAACAACCTTGTCGGTTTCGGTATCAGCCTGCTGATGTATGCAACACCCATCATCTACCCCATGAGCATCGCTGCCAACAAAAGTTACGGCTGGATTATACGACTCAACCCTCTCAGCGGCATCTTCGAGTCGTGGCGCTACTCGCTGACCGGCATCGGCTCCATGGACTGGACCGGCCTCCTCTACTGCCTCGGATGCCTTGCCGTGACCATGTTCCTCGGCCTCCTGCTCTTCTCAAAAGCCGAACGCAACTTCATCGACACCGTGTAAGTAACTGTGTTGATTTGTTGAACTGTTTATTTGTTTAGTTGTTGCTTGAGTGACAATGGTTTGAAGTTGAATTAAAATGTAGATTAATAATGACTACTTACTTAATATATTAGTTTCCATACCACTCACCATGCCTAAATCGCCTACAAAGCCCAATACGCCTAAATCGCCTACAAAGCCTAATACGCCTAAATCGCCTACAAAGCCCAATACGCCTAAATCGCCTACAAAGCCTAATACGCCTAAATCGCCTACAAAGCCCAATACGCCTACAAAGCCCAAAACCAACCGCCTAGCAGTCATCGACCTCATGGTCGGAATGGCCATGACTCTCGTCGTCCTCGGCCACATGAGCATCGGAGGTGAACCCTACTGGTACTCCCATGGCCTTCACAACTGGATCTACTCTTTCCACATGGAACTGTTCCTCTTCCTCTCCGCCTTCCTAATCCGCTACACCTACAAACCAATTAAATCTATACTTGAGTACACATCATATATATGGCGTAAATTCAAAAAGTTCTTCGTTTGGTTTCTTGTCATCGGAATGGTGGTGGCACTCCTCGCCTGTCCCGTCAAAGGCATACCATTCTCTGGCGATTATATGTGGCATTCGCTCCGTCTTCTGCTGCTTTATCCCCGTTGGAGCGAGACCTCTTTCTTCTGGTACATCTACATCCTTTTCGGCTTCTATCTGCTATCTCCCCTCTTCTTCAGACTTCCGCAGGTGGTTCGGGTACTGACATGCATTGCCACCCTCTTCCTTCCCATGCTGCCCGAATCCCAATTCCTTGCCGCCTACGACTTCTGCCAATACTCTTTCTTCTATTGCCTCGGTGTGCTTTGCGCCGAATGGATTGACGAGATACGTGGTGTAAAACTGTGGCAGTGGGGACTGATGTCGCTGCCTTTCGTGGCGTGGACGGCATGGGTTTTCAGCCAAGGCATGGAGATAGGCTTCGAACAGCCTCAACTTGGCTGGTGGCATATTGTCACTGGCGTCTCCTCCCTCCCATTCTTTTTCTTGATTTCAAAAGCATTACAGAAAACGAAGTCCGTCAGCAAGATTCTCACGCTTGTTTCCAAGGACTGCTACTGGATTTACCTTCTCCAGATGTTCGTCATCTGGGGATGCGTCGCTCTGCTGAATCATTTGTCACTAAAAGATGATATTCCATTTGGCATCTTCCTAGTTGTCACGACGATACTGGCATTGGCAATACCTATTGGATTGGCGTTTTTTGCGAAAAAAGTAATTATAAAGCAACACTGACCGCAAGCGATGGCGCTTTCGTACCCAAAAAAGCAGGACTCTCTTCCGAGGGTCCCGCCAAAAATACATCTTTGAAATAAGTAAGCACGTCTTTGTTTACGCCGTTTCTGCAAAAAAGTTTCATTTTCACATAATTTTTTCTGTTTTTTGTAGTTTTCCGTTTCATGAAACAATTCCTTACCATTCTTGCCTTCCTGGCCTGCATCGGACTTTTCTCTGCCTGCGGAGGCAATACCACCGACAACATGCCGCGCGAAGATGCCCTCAAAGTCCTTGACGACCAGATAAAAAAGAAACCCGACAACCCCGACCTCCTCTTCCAGCGCGGCAAACTCCTCATCAGCCTCGGCAAAGAGAAAAACCTCTCGCAATACTTCAAGGACGCCATTGCCGACTTGAAACACGCCACCGAACTCGACGACAAACACACCGAGTACTTCACCGCCCTCGGCGACGCCTACTTCAGCCTCGGCAATGTCGATGACAGCTACTCCGCACTCCACCACGCCCTCAAACTCGACGAGAACAACTTCGAGGCGTGCATGAAAATGGGCGAAATAGCCTTCTACAGCGGCAACTACGACCTCGCCATGGAAAACCTCAACAAGGTTACCGCCCAGGACAAGGACAACCAGACGGCTCTTTTCATGAAAGGCTTCATCTACATGGAGACAGGCGACACCACCAACGCCGTCCTCTATTTCCGACGCCTCACCGAGCTCTACCCCGACTATGCACCCGCCTACGAACAACTTGGAATGCTTTATATCGACAATAGCAACAAGCTTGGACTTGAATACCTCACCACCGCCCTCAACCTCGACCCCGGCAACGTCAACATCCTCTACGGCATCGCCCAGTTCTATCAGGATGCCGAAGAGGCCGACATGGCCAACGAATACTATGTCAAAATCATAGAAATCAACCCTCAGTTCAAATACGCATGGTTCAACCGCGGACGTATGGAGCTTGAGCTCTATGAGGACTACAATGCCGCCATCGACTTCTTCAACAAAGCTATCGAAATCGACCCACAGTTCGCCGAAGCCTATCACAATAAGGGTGTCGCCTACGAAATGCTCGGCGACAAGACCAACGCCGGCATCTGCTACGCCAAAGCCCAGGAACTGGGCTTTACCCATTAAACCCATTAAACCCATCATAATGAAAGAAGTAAAACAATACATCGAATCCAACAAGGATCGCTTCCTTGAGGAACTGTTCTCCCTCATCCGCATCCCTTCCATCAGTGCCGAAACCGAACACAAGGACGACATGGTGCGCTGCGCCAACCGCTGGCGTGAGCTGCTCCTTTCCGCCGGATGCGACAAGGCCGAAGTCATGCCTACCGCCGGCAACCCCGTCGTCTACGGCGAGAAAACCATCGATCCTGCAAAACCCACAGTCCTCGTCTACGGCCACTACGACGTCATGCCCGTAGCCCCCCTCGAGCTCTGGAACACCAAGCCTTTCGAACCCGTCATCAAGGACGACAAAATCTGGGCCCGTGGCGCCGACGACGACAAAGGCCAGAGCTTCATGCAGGCCAAAGCCTTCGAATTCATGGTCCAAACCGGCCAGCTCCCCTGCAACGTCAAGTTCATGCTCGAAGGCGAAGAGGAAATCGGCAGCGGCAGCCTCTACGGTTTCTGCGAAGAGCACAAGGAAATGCTCCGTGCCGACGTCATCCTCGTCAGCGACACCAGCATGCTGGCTCAGGACACCCCCTCCATCACCAGCGGCCTCCGCGGCCTCTGCTACTGGGATGTCGAGGTCACCGGTGCCGACCACGACCTCCACAGCGGCCTCTACGGCGGTGCCGTCGCCAACCCCATCAACATCCTCTGCAAGATGATCGCCGACCTCCACGACGAAAACAACCACATCACCATCCCCGGCTTCTACGACGACGTGCTGGTCATCAGCGACGAGGAACGCGCACTCATGGCCCAGGCTCCTTTCAACCTCGAGAACTACAAGAAGAGTCTCTCCATCAAGGAGGTGCATGGCGAAAAAGGGTTCTCCACTCCCGAACGCACAGGCATACGTCCCTGCCTCGACATCTGCGGCATCTGGGGCGGCCATACCGGCGAGGGCTCCAAGACCGTCCTCCCCAGCAAGGCTTACGCAAAGATTTCCACCCGCCTTGTCGCCAACCAGGATTTCGAGAAGATTAGCAAGCTCTTCAAGGACTATTTCGAGGCCGCCGCACCCGACTGCGTCACCGTCAAGGTCACACCCAGCCATGGTGGCGCCGCATACGTCAGCCCTCTCGAAATGAATGCCTACAAGGCCGCCGAAAAAGCTCTCGAAACCACTTTCGGCAAACGTCCCATCCCCACCCGCAGCGGCGGAAGCATCCCCATCGTCGCCGGCTTCGAGCGTATCCTCGGCATCAAGAGCATCCTCATGGGCTTCGGCCTCGGCAGCGACGCCATCCACGCACCCAACGAGAACTACCCACTCTTCAATTTCTTCAAAGGCATCGAGACAATCCCCTACTTCTACGAGTACTTCACCGAGCTGGAAACCAAGAAACAGTAATTCCAGACTGTCTAGACAATCTAGACAATCTAGACTGTCTAGATAATCTAGAAAAAACCACCTCAATTGAAGCATCCTCTTCTTCCTGTAGCAGCCCTCGCGACACTCGTCATTCTTGTGTGCGAGGGCTTTTTCGGTCTCTTTTCCGACCTGCGAGACCCCTCGCGGGCAGCCGACCACTACGGCCATTTTGTCGACGACGGCAACTGGATGCTTGCCGATGTCACCGCGCTGCCCACCCACGGCTCTCGTTCACTCAAGGTCCTATGCAATGTCACCGAAATTGGCGACGACAGTGCCTGCTCCTTCCGCCGCTGCTCGGGCAAGATACTCCTGTTCCTCTCCCCTGCCGACACCCTGCCGACCATCGGCGACCGGCTGCTGCTATACGCACAACCCCGCATCCCTTCCGCCGCCGACAACCCTCACCAGTTCGACTATCGCAAGCATCTGCGTCGCCGCGGCATTCTCTACACCTCCCACGTCCCTTCCCATGGCTACCGCATCGTCGGCCACTCCAACGGCGGACTCCTCGGCCGAATCGCATCCCTCCGCCAGGCCGTTGTCGACATCATCCAGTCCAGTTCACTCTCTCCCGACGAGCGTGGCATTGCCGAAGCCCTCTTCCTTGGCTGGGACGACGACCTCGCTCCCGAAACTGAAGTCTCCTTCCGCACAGCTGGCATCACCCATCTGCTGTGTGTCAGCGGCCTACATGTCGGCATTGTGGCATTGCTCGTCGGCTACTGCCTCTTCTTCCTCGGCAACAGCCGACGCCACCGCATCATCAAAGGCTGCATCCAAATCGTCGTCATCTGCTTTTTCGTCCTGCTGACAGGAATGGCTCCCGGCACCGTGCGCGCCGGACTGATGTTCTCGCTGATTGTCATCGGACAGATGCTCTTCAGCCGTCCACCGACACTCAACGCCATCGCCGCATCGGCGGTGATACTTCTCGCCATCAACCCTCTGTCGCTCTTCGAGATAGGCTTCCAGCTGTCTTATTGTTCCGTCGTTGCCATCGTTGTCCTCGTTCCGCGGCTTCAAGCTCTGATACCCATCCCATACGGCAAAAAACCTGCCACCAGAGTAGCGTTCTGGCTGCTGCGTCGGCTCCGCGACCTCGTCAGTGTCAGCATCGCAGCCCAAGTCGCGGTATCCCCTCTCGTCCTGTATTATTTCCACCAGTTTCCTCTCTACTTCCTCGTAGCCAATATCGTCATTGTCCCCTTCGCCGGCCTTCTGCTTGGCAGCATCCTGGCAATGACCCTTTTCGCATGGTGGCCCTGGCTTTTCAACCTTACCGGGACCATCGTCTCGGCAGAGCTGTCAGCCACCGGCTGGCTCACATCCTCGGTGGCTTCGTGGCCTCATGCCTTGATTGAAGGTGTCTATTTCGACCTTCCTATGCTCCTCCTCACATTTGTGATAGTGGTTGCGGCCTCAGCGGCTCTCATCCGCAAAAGCCCCAGGCTTGCCATGCTTGCCCTTGTCGTCTCGCTGCCTTTGGCAATCCATTGGCGAACTGTGGAGAAACGGTGCCTCGCGCAACGGGAGATGACCGTATATAATGTTGGCAACCATACCGCCATCGAGTTCTTCGCCGGTCACGATAGCTATCTGCTTTGCGACAGCACCATCGCCAGGTCGCCTCATCGCATCGACTACCAGACTGCGGACAACCTGGTCTGGCACAAAGCCTCACGCTCCCATATCTTGGAACTTGACACCACCTTTAACGACGGCATCCTCTTCGTCGACAACCGTTTTGTAGGCTTCGGCGGCAAGACAATGCGTGTCGTCGACCGTAGCAACTTCCGCCAGCAGTCATCCCAAAAGGCAAGACTGGACTACCTCCTCCTCCGCGAAAGCCCGTATATCACTGTCGCCGAGCTCCGCGAACGCTATGACTTCGAAACGCTCATCATCGCCTCACAAAACTCACCTCGCTACCGCATCGCATGGCAACGGCAATGCGACTCACTAGGAATCAAAGCAGTAGAATCTTTCTAACCTCTTCCCTGCCCAGTTTCTTGTTTATAGCCTTTGTCAGGTCGGTGATCTTGTATGTCAGCTCGTTCTTCAATGCCGGCGAGGAAAGCGTCACCTTGAGCGTATGGTTCCGGGTGTCGTAATTCACCGCACGTGTAAGCATGACAATAAACTCTCCAACAGTATCCCTGTAAGCCTGCTCGACACGCTCCACAACGATACTCTCGTCGAAGTTGTATTTTTTCAACGCTGCATCTATCAGCTCTTTCAATGTATATTCGTGAGACATCTCAGCTCTCCACTTTCTACTAAAAAAATCTTATGTGGCATGTCGGGCGCCTGCTCGAATATCGACTCCACGCGCCCCTGCTGCGTGTCGGTGATGAATACCTGCCCGAAGCGGTCGCTGCCAACCAGCAGCACCAACTGGCTGACACGCTTCATGTCGAGCTTGTCGAAAACATCGTCAAGCAACAGTATGGGCTTCACGCCGACATGCGTCTGTATGTATTCGAACTGTGCCAGCTTCAATGCCAGAAGGAACGTTTTCTGCTGACCTTGCGAGCCGAATCGCTTGGCCGCAAAGTCACCGATTCCGAACTGTAGGTCCTCCTTGTGGGGACCTATTGTCGTATATTGCAACTGCGCATCACGCCGGTAGTTCTCCTTCAGCTGTTCCGCCATCGCCAACCTCCCCTCCCCGAACTGCGTCTCATAGACGATTGTCGGCGACTCGGTCGCCTGGGCATCTGCATGTATCAGCTGGTAGTATTTGACAAATAACGGGCCAAACTCGCCAAGAAACTCTTTCCTTGCGGCAACTATAGGCTCGCCATGGCGTACCAGCTGCTCATCCCACACCGCGACGGTGTCCTCTTCGAAATAGCGGTTCTCGAAGAATTGCTTCAACAGGCGGTTACGCTGATCCAGGGCTTTCTGGTAGTCAAGAAGGTGGCGGAGATATGCCTTGTCGACCTGCGAGATGATACCGTCAACAAATTTGCGTCTCACCTCGCTGCCGCCAATAATCAGGCTCTGGTCGCTTGGAGTCACTATCACAAGCGGAATGCGTCCTATATGCTCGGCGAAGGTTGTGCATGCCTTCTTGTTGAATTTCATCTTTTTGGACTGTCCTTTCTGCAATGTGCACGACACCGCGACCATATCCTTTGCGGCGTTGTTCTCCATCTGATAGTGGCCATGGATGGCAAAGAAGTCACTCCCCAGCCTGATGTTCTGGCTGTCTACAGGGTTGAAATAGCTCTTGCAGAACGAAAGGTAGTATAGGGCATCAAGCAGGTTGGTCTTGCCGACGCCGTTGTTGCCCACCAGACAGTTGACGTTGTTTGAAAACTCGATGTCCAGTTCCTCGTAGTTCTTGAAGTTAGCAAGCTGTAGTCGTTCGATATTCATTGATTGTTTTTTTTCTAGAGATTTTAGACTATCTAGACCATCTAGGCTATCTGGTAATTTCAACTTTCCACTCTCCTTTTCACCTCTTCCATCAGCCATCGCGGGGTCGAGGTGGCTCCGGTGATGCCTATTCTTTCCTTGCCCTCGAACCATTCGCGCCTCAGCTCGTCGGGCGACGATATCATATATGTGTTCTCCTGCACGTTACGGCAGTATTCGTAGAGATAGTGTCCGTTCGATGAGTTGACTCCCGAGACGAAAAGCACCATGTCGACACTTTTTGCGAATACCTCAAGCTGCGTGGCCCGGTTGGCGACACGGCTGCAGATGGTGTTGAACGCCACGAAGTCGGCACGCTCCACTCCCGTCCCTGCAATCGAGGCCTCGATGTTTTCCACCAGCTTGCCATAATCCTCACGGCTTTTCGTGGTCTGCGAATAGAGACGTATGGGCCTGCTGAAGTCGATGCCTTCCAGGTCGTCGGGCGACGAGACGATGATAGCACTGTTGTTGGTCTGTCCGTTGAGGCCTATGACCTCGGCATGGCCTTTCTTGCCGAATATAACCACCTGTCCGTCAACAGCCTTCATTGCCTCATATCCGTCTCGCACCTTCTTCTGCAACGCCAACACTATGGGGCATGTGGCGTCGATCAGACGTATTCCGCGCTTCTCCGCCAGCTCGTAGGTCGATGGCGGCTCACCATGCGCCCTGATCAGCACCGTGGCGCCCGGGAGCCCGGCCATGGCACTGTGGTCTATCACGTGCAGCCCCATCTGCGAAAGGCGCTGCACCTCCTCGTTGTTGTGGACGATGTCGCCCAGACAATAGAGACTCCTGCTCCTGCTGAGCTGCTGCTCGGCAGCGGCAATAGCCTTTACAACGCCAAAGCAGAATCCTGCGTTTTCGTCTATCACGACAGACATTGGTTCTCCTGGTTTGCGGCCTCTATCACCTGCTCATATTCCTGCGGTGTGAGGTCGTTGAAGAAATAGAATACCGGATTGACTTTCTTGCCGTTAAGCCACACCTCGTAGTGGCAGTGCGGCCCCGATGCGAGTCCCGTCGAGCCTACGAGCCCCAGTAGTTCTCCCCGCTTCACCTTCTGTCCCTGGCGTACCTTCACCTCGCTCATGTGTCCATAGAGGGTCTGGTAGCCGAAGCCATGGTTGACGAGGACTGCGATGCCATACCCGGCCAGCTGGTCGCTGCGTCCCGCCACCTGCACCGTGCCGTCTCCGGTGGCATAGATGGGTGTGCCCGTCTTGGCCGAGAGGTCGACGCCCGTATGCATGCGGCGGTAATGGAGAATGGGATGGTAGCGTGTGCCGAATCCGGAGATGATGCTGCAGCTGTTCTTGCGCAGCGGCATGATGGCCGGTACATGATCCAGACGCTCCTTCTTGGTCGATGCCATCTTGTAGACCTCGTCGAACGACTTCGACTGGATATACAGCCGCTTCGAAAAGTCATCTATCCGTTTGGCTGTCTGTTTAATGACATCGGAATGGTCAAAGCCCTCAAGCTCGTCGTAGTTTTGTCCCGTCATGCCGGCACGGCGGATACTGTCCACTATCGGCTCGGCCTGGAGCAGCGTTCGGTAGATGCTGTTGTCGCGGTTCTCAAGGTCGGCAAGCACGGCTTCGTTGCGTTTCACAGCCTGACGCATATTGTCCATCTGTCGCTCCATGACGTCAAGCTCTCGTTGCAACATCTTCTGCTTGGGCGACTCAAACACCTTCATGCCTATCACCATGAGCACCACACCCAAAACGACACCGAATGCCACCGAAAAGGAGACCTTCTTGAGCGTGTCCTTGAAGTTGGTCTTCACCTTCTCGTACGACAAGGTGTGGGGATTGAACTTATAGGTGTGGTGTTTTTTCATTTTTTCTAGAGGAACTAGACTTTCTAGACTTTCTAGATTTTCTAGACTTTCCAGATTTTCCAGATTTTCCAGATTTTCCAGATTTTCCAGATTTTCCAGATTTTCCAGATTTTCTAGACTGTCTAGAGCTTCTAGCACTTTGTCTTATAGTCGCTTATCGCCTTTGCAAAATCCTCGGCGGGTCCGGTATGGTTGACGTAGAATCGGATGTCGAACTTCGGGAAATACAATTCGCCCACCACCTGTTGCCTTGTCGTACCGTAGAGTGTACTCAACGCATCGGTATGGTTGCCGTGGTGCTTCTTGCGGCGCTTGTGCGAGTTGAATTGCGGACGCACGCCGAGTGTCGAGATGTCGACAACATTGAACTGCACCTCCACATCCTTCCATTCGACAAAGTCGAAGTCCACCGACGAGCGGGCCGCAACAATGCCGTCGGGATAGAGATAGTAGTGCACCTCCCTCTGGTCGCGCATCACAGGAGTGTCGCCTGGCTGCTGGATATAGTCGAAAATACCCATGTCGAAAAAGACCTGCTGGTAGGCGGGGTTGCCATTGTCGTTGAACACCGCCCAGACCCTGCGTGCATTAACCAACAGATGGAAGGTCTCGACCACCTTGCTCCACTCGGCGGCCTGCTCCTCGCCAATAAGGTTTGAATAGTTGAGCTGTGCCGACCGGGCATCACGCTCAAGGCTGGCGATGCTCGACTTGTAGTGTGTCAGCACGCTGGTGAGACGCTTGTTGGGCTTGTGACCCATCTTGTCTTTCACGGCACGCACTATGCGTTGCAGCAGCTCCTCCTCCTTGGCCAGACCAAGGACATTCTGATAGGCCGAGAGGATGGAACGGCTCTTCTCGTCGTCGATTCTGCTGAAGGCTGCATCCACTCGCTTGTACTCTTTGTCGAAACTGGGTTCCCTACCGAAAAGCAGTGTGAAGAAACTCTGGTCGTTCTTCTTCCGGCATGCCGACACAAAACGCGCATAGCTGTGGCTCTCGGTGTTGCGGATAAAGAACCCCGTGCCGGGCGCACCTTCGCACACATACTGCCCTCCCATGTGCGACCCCGTGGCATAGCGGCCCCTCACAGCGAAGGCAGAATAGTAGAAGTGGCGCGACACAGGCAGACGCAGGCCGTCAGCGACGGTCATGCGTTTGCCGAATATTTTTGTCAAGTTCATCTTTTGTTTTTTCGTTATAACGTCATATCGTAAGTAACGTCTAAAAAATAAGTCGTGACAATAATTATGGTTATCTTACTGATAATGAGTGCAAAAAAAATCTTAAACTTTAAACTCTAAACTTTAAACTCTAAACTTTAAACTCTAAACCTTAAACTCTAAACTTTAAACTCTAAACTTTAAACCTTAAACTCTAAACTTTAAACTATCCATGAATTGCCTTGCCGTATGCAGCCTCGATGGCCTCCATGATGGCCTCCGACATGGTGGGATGCGGGTGGATTGAGGCTGCCACCTGCTTGGCGGTGAGGCCGTTCTGGCGTGCCGACACGATGCCGGCAATCATCTCGGTGACATTGTCGCCGCACATATGTGCTCCCAAAATCTGGTCGGTCTGCTTGTCGATGACCATCTTGATGAATCCGTCGTTGTTGCCTGCTGCCGTAGCCTTGCCGCTGGCCTTGAAGAAGAACTTGCCCACAAGCACCTCGTGTCCGGCCTCGACAGCCTTCTTCTCGCTCATGCCCACGCTGGCCACCTCGGGAGTGGTGTAGGTGCATCCCGGAATGTTGCTGTAGTTCACCTTCTCGGGCTCTTGGCCGGCAATCTTCTCCACGCAGCAGATGGCCTCGGCGCTGGCCACATGCGCCAGGGCGGGTCCGTGCACCACGTCGCCTATGGCATAGTAGCCCGGCACATTGGTCTGATAGTAGTCGTCGACAACAATCTTGGTACGCTCAACGTTGATGCCGGTCTCCTCTAGTCCAAGGTTCTCAAGGTTGGTTATCACTCCGACGGCCGAAAGCACCACGTCGCAGTCCACAAGCACTTCGGCTCCCTTCTTGTCCTTGATGTGGACATGGCAAGTGTCGCCATCCACGTCAACCTTCTCGACCGAGGCACTCATCATCACCTTCATGCCCATTTTCTTGAAGCTGCGTGCCACATTGGCACTGGTGTCTTCATCCTCGTTGGGCAGGATGGTGGGCATAAACTCGACCAGCGTCACCTGCACGCCGATGCTCTGATAGAAGAAGGCAAACTCGCTGCCTATGGCACCGCTGCCGACGACAACCATCGACTGCGGCTTCTGCGGCAGCGTCATGGCCTCACGGTAGCCGATGATGTGCTTGCCGTCCTGCGGCAGGTTGGGCAGGTTGCGGCTGCGTGCGCCCGTGGCGATGATGATGTGCGGAGCCCCGTATACCGTGGCGTTACCCTCGGCGTCGGTGACTTCGACCTGGTGGCCGGGTTTCACCTTGGCACTGCCCATGATGACATCCACACCGTTCTTCTTCAGCAGGAACTGGACGCCCTTGCTCATGGTCTCGGCAACGCCGCGCGAACGCTGCACCATGGCCGACAGGTCGGCCTCGGCAGGCTGGGCCGCGACCCCATAGTTGGCGGCATGGTTGATGTAGTTGTACACTTGCGCACTCTTCAGCAGCGCCTTCGTGGGTATGCAACCCCAGTTGAGGCAGATGCCTCCCAGGTTCTCGCGTTCTACAACAGCAGTTTTCATGCCCAGCTGGGCTCCCTTGACGGCAGCCACATATCCTCCGGGACCGCTGCCTATGACGATAAGGTCGTAATTCATTATGTTATGTTTTTGGTTATTTCGTTAAAATCTTTTGTACTCAATATATTATACACAATAGCGCATAATAGTGTCAATTTGCAAAAATAACCAAAAAAAGCGTACCTGCAAAATATTTTTGCCATTCATCTGTTTTTCACTATCTTTGTAACCTGATTGACAAACATCGCACGATGCGTAATACATTATATATCTGCCTATTGCTCGTTCTTCTGTCGCTAACCGACCTCGCCGTATCGCAAAGTCTCTTCCTAACGCGCAACATCGGACACGCCACAGTGGGTTTCGACATCAACAGCATCTACAACTACAACCTCTACGAAGGCCACCGTTTCGGCGGCTCTGCTTTTCTCGACATACCCGTCAAATACGACAACCGCTTCGGCTCCGATTTCCAGAAAAGCATCAACATCTCCGGCTATGGAGCCTTCGGTCTCGCCGACGAAGCCTGGAAATACGGCGGCAGACTGGAGTTCCGCCTGCCTCGCAACACGCTCCGGAACGCTTTTTTGGGCTTCAACCACGACATCGAAATCGCCGGACTGCACGATTTCGTCTCCTACCAGCTCCTCAACACCATCTCCAACAGCGGCTACTTCTCGTCGCACTTCAGCGGCATCGACCGTCTCTGCGTCGGCTTCTCCCTCGCACTGCCCCACGCCCTCTTGCTCATGTCCGAATACCGCCACTCGCGCGAACAGTTGCTGTTTGACGCCTTCGGACTGCTCTACCCGTCGCTCTACGACAACCAGAAGCTTACCCCGTCAACTTTCGACGAGCTGCACTTCAGACTGTCGCTCCGTCCCTCCGGCTCCGCAACAGACGGACGCGCCATCCTCGACGTCATTGCCGGCAACGCCATCCCTCACGAGGACGACGCTTCCGGCAACACTTTCTGCCGTCTCGTGGTCCAGTACGAACGCACCGTTCTGCTGGGCTCAAGGGGAAACCCCCTCTCCCTCTTCGCTCAGGCCGGAAGCACTCTGACACCCGACATGCCTATCTCACGCCGCTTCAACATCAGCGGCACCGGCGGCTCGTTCTACTACTTCAACAACTCCCTCCTTACCGTGCGTCCCAACGCCTTCATGACCGACATCTATGCCATGCTCAGAGTCCACTTCGGACTCTCCAAACCTCTCTGGACTCTGGACTTCTCCAAGCCTAAGCCTTTCGTGCAGGCCTCGTCTCTATGGGGCGCCCTTCGCACAGGCAACGGCTTCGGCGAGCACGCCACCTACGACCTCGTCACCGGCCATGCCATCAACCCCGATCAAATGCCCGCTCACGAAACCATAGCCCTCTTCGCACCTTTCCAGGGTCTGGCAGAGTTCGCCGCCGGAATCGAGGACATCGTCCGCTGGGACTACGTCAACATCGGATTCGCCGCCGCCTACAGGGTCACCTCGAAAAAAACCCTCTACTATTCAGACAATATTTTCGGCAACATCGCCGTTATGATAGTCGCACGTTTATCTGTGTAGCACCGTCAACAAACTCCATAAAACATCCAAGACCCTCTATACCACAATTATAAACCAAACAAAAACAACCTCTCCTGTAATGAAACGCCTTCTTTTCACCCTAGCAACCCTGATTCCAATCCTCACATCAGCCCAAAACTACAAGATAGAATTCAGCTCGCCGTCTATCATCACCCAACAATACTATCTGGGGCAGCATTTCCGCGACACCTTTATACTCTACGATTCAGTTTTCGGTAAAGACATGAAGGTCGTTTTCGCCGGCAGCAACAAGCTTGAGACGGGTGTATACACCCTCCTTGACAAGGAAAAGAAAAAGATTTTTGACTTCATGGTCGACGACAGCCGCAAATTCAGCATCGCCTTCGACGACAAGCACTCCAACGCCGGCATGAAAGTCACCGGCTCAAAAGCCAACACCCTCATGTTCCAGTATATGGCCAAGCTCGACTGGGCCAACGAACAGGGCAAAGCCATCAACGAGCGCAAGAAAGACCCTGCCCTGAAAGCCGCCGCCGACAAAGAGATGGAGCAGCTCGCAAAGACAATGAAAGACTATGAGGAACAGTACATTAAAGACAACAAACAGTACCGCTTCACCAAGCTCGTCAGCATGTCACGCAGAATAGATGTTCCCGACGCCATCCCCGCCGGCAGCAAGGACACCAACCTCCAACACTGGCAAGCCATCTATTACCGCACCCACTTCTGGGACCTCGTCGACCTCACCGACCACTCGCTCATCTACACCCCCCAACTCTTCGACAAGATGAACTACTACTTCTTCGGCCTGCTCTACTACCAGGACTCCGACACCATCACCCGCTACGCACACATGGTCCTCGACCGCATCGTCGACGACAGCACCATGCTCAACTACTTCCTCGAATTCATCACCCCACGCTACGAACGCAGCACCAAGAATATAGGCTGGGACCAGGTCTTCGTCAACCTGGTGCGCGACTACTACCTGGCCGGCCATTGCCCCTGGGCCACAAAAGGCAACCTCACCAACAAGCGCCAGACTGTCGAGTACCTGAGCCACTCGCTCATCGGTGCCATGGGCATCGAACTCCTCATGGCCGACACCAACCAGTCGCCCGACCCCAAGGACTGGATCTCCTCTCATGCCTTCCCCCAGAAATACGTTATGCTCTGGTTCTGGGACCCCGACTGCAGCCACTGCAAGAGGCAGACCGCCGAACTCAAGACACTCTACGACTCTCTCTCCGCCTCCGGCAACAAAGTGTTCGAAGTCTATGCCGTCGGCTACGAGAGCGACACCCGCAAGTGGATCGACTATGTCGAGAAACACCAGCTCCCCTTCGTCAACGTCGGCGGTCCCAACGTCAACGTCGACTACCAGGAAGCCTACAACGTGCACGGTGCACCCACTATGATTCTCCTCAACGCCGACCGGCAGATTATCATGAACAAAACACTCCCCACCAAGTCGGTGCTGCCCTTTATCGAACAATACGAGAAGGATCACCCCGAACAGGCCGACCGTGCCCCTTCGCAATGGCAACTCGAAGGCATCCGCCGTGCAAAAATCAAATGATATACAATTTCATTGATGATAACACCATTACTCATCAACGAGCACCTGCATTGAAGTCACTGCTGCTGATATTGAACATGCTGATCCCGCTTGCCGCCGCGTCGCAAGCGTTGCGGACGCCATCGCCGCTGGCTCACCCCACGCCTGTCATCACCGCCGTAGAACAACCAGTATGCGACCGCACCATTTACGCACAGCCACTCTGCCACGACAGCCTCTACATCAACATCGCCAAGTCTGTCCGCACCCTCTTCGTCTACGAACGCCGTTGCACAGGCACCACACTCATCGCCGCCTATCCCGTATGCCTTGGTGCCAACAGCGGCAACAAGTGCCGCGTCGGCGACTGCCGGACTCCCGAGACCGCCGACGGACTTCCCTTCGTGATATGCCAGATTGCCAACGCATCCGGTTGGCACCACGACTTTCGCGACGGACGCGGTTCCATGCCCGCTTACGGCGACTGGTTTCTGCGCCTCAAAGGCGACTACCCCGGCTCCGGCATTGGCATCCACGGCAGCACCGGCAACCGCTACAGCGTCCCCGGACGCGGCAGCGAGGGATGCATCCGCCTCCGCGACGAGGACATCATCCACCTCAAGGAAAACTACGCATTCCTCGGCATGAAAGTGTTTATTGAAAAAGACAACTGACTAGATTCTCTAGACAATCTGGAAAATCTAGAAAGTCTGGAAAATCTAGAAAGTCTAGAAAGTCTAGAAAATCTAGAAAATCTATAAAGACCAAAAATCTAATAACAACCTTAAAACCCCAATAATCATGAGAAAAAACATTGTTGCAGGCAACTGGAAAATGAACAAAAGCTTCGAGGAAGCCGACGAACTCGTCAACGGCATCATGACCCTCCTCGAAAAGAAAGAACTCGGCGACAACACCCTGTTGATCGTATGCCCCCCGTTCCCATACCTTGAAATGTGCACCGACTACAGCAACGACTCCTACTTCATGGTCGGAGCCCAGAACGTCAACGACAACGAACAAGGTGCCTATACCGGCGAGGTCAGCGCCTCCATGCTCAACTCCATGGAGATTGAATACTGCATTGTCGGACATAGCGAACGCCGCGCCTACTATGGCGAGACCGACCCCATCGTGGCCCGCAAGGTCGACCAGCTGCTCAAAAACGACATCCACCCCATCGTCTGCTGCGGCGAAGTCCTCGAAGAGCGTGAGGCCGGCAAGCAGTTCGATGTCGTCCGCCGCCAAATCACCGACGGACTCTTCCACCTCACCCCCGAGCAGTTCCGCCAGGTCGTCATCGCCTACGAACCCGTCTGGGCCATCGGCACCGGCAAGACCGCCACTCCCGACCAGGCGCAGGAAATCCACGCCTTCATCCGCGGCCTCATAGCCGAAAAATATGGAAAAGAGGTGGCCGACGACACCAGCATCCTCTACGGCGGCAGCTGCAAGCCCTCCAACGCCAAGGAGCTCTTCGCCAACCCCGACGTCGATGGCGGCCTCATAGGCGGCGCCTCGCTGAAAGCTGACGACTTCATCAATATTGCCATGGCATTCTAAAACGTAAAACGTCAAACAACAAGTGCGTTTCGAACGCTTCATAGCCAGCCGCATGCTAGGGCGGGACGAGCACAGCTTCTCCCGCCCCCTCGTGCGTATCGCCACCATCACCATCGCCACCGGCATCGTGGTGATGATCCTCTCGCTCTGCATCCTCCGCGGATTCCAGCGCGAAATAACATCCAAGGTGGTGGGCTTCGGCTCGCACATTTCCATCCGCAGCTACGGATGGGTCAACGACTACGACGAGATGCCCGTCTCCATGTCGGCATACGAGCTCTCCGCCCTCCTCAACCTCAAGGGCATCAGCAGCATCCAGCCTTTTGCCTACAAGGGTGGCATGATGAAAACCGACAACCAGATCCTCGGCATCATCCTCAAAGGCCTCTCGCCGGCAACCGACACCACTTTCTTCGCCGCCAACATGGTACGCGGACACTTGCCACGGCTCGCCGACAGCACTGCGAGCAACGAGGTGGCCATCTCGCTCCTCATGGCCCGGCGGATGGAAGTCGACACCGGCAGCCGTATCGCCGCCTACTTCTGGTCCGGCAACAACTACCGTGCCCGCCGTTTCAGTGTCGTGGGCATTTACAACACCGACCTGGCCGAATTCGACAGCCACTATATGCTCGGCGACCTGCGCCAAGTGCAGCACCTCAACCAGTGGGACAGCTCGCAGGTGGCAGGCTACGAAGTCCTCATCGACAACTTCGACAACCTCTACGCCTCACTGCGCGAGGTCAAGGCATCCACACGCCCCGACCTCGCCGTCACATCCATACGCGAGGAACAGCCCTCCATGTTCGCATGGCTCGACCTCCTCAACTCCAACATCGTCCTTATCCTCACCATCATGGCCATCGTCTGCGCCACATCGGTGGTCTCTGCCATGCTCATCATGATTTTCGAGAAAACATCTATGATCGGCATACTCAAAACCCTCGGATGCACCAACCGCTCCATACGGAGCATCTTCTTCCTCAAAGCCATGGCTATCATCATCAAAGCCATAGCCATAGGCAACCTGGCTGCCTTCGCCATCGCCTTTCTCCAGTACCGCTTCCACCTCCTGCCCCTCGACCCCGACAGCTACTCCATGTCGTTCGTTCCCATCGACCTCAATCTCTGGTACTTCCTCGCCATCGACCTCGGCACCATTGCCGTCTGCCTCCTGGCGTTGCTGCTGCCATCCACCCTCATCTCCAATATCCACCCTGCCCGCACAATCCGCGTGGAATAAACGTCAACCGCACTCCCCAACATGAAATACAAGAAACCGCGCAAGGGCAAATGGGTCATCATCTCCGTTTCCATACTCTTCGCCCTGGCAACCCTGTGGGCCATCAACGCCTTCGACAAGCAGATACGCCTCTCCGAACAGGAGAAGGTACGCCTCTGGGCCAATGCCATCAGCCAGAAGTCGGAACTCATGTCCTCCACCGAGACATTCTTTAACGAGGTGGGCATAGACGAACGCCGCAAAGTGAAACTCTACATCGACGTGCTGCAGTCATTCAACAAGTCCGACCTCGGCTCCGATGCAGAGTTCTACCTCAGCTACGTCTCCTACATCGTCGACAGCAGCCGCACCCCGTTCATGATCCTCGACGGCGACAGCACCGTGACATCCTGCGGCAACATCTACCCTACCGCCGCCGAGGACGCCACCCTTATCGGCAAAAAGGTGTCACCCGAACTGCTGGTCTTCTTCAGCCAAAACCCACCGTTCCACTACAAGATTTGGGGCATCCCACTCACGCTCCTCTACCGCGAGTCGAAGATTTACAGCGATATGCGTGAAGCTCTCGACAACCTCAACAGTTCGTTCCTCTCCGAAGTCACCAACAACAGTGTCTTCGTGCCCGTCATCGTCGTCGACAGCACCCGCTGCCTCGTCCTCGGCTCCGGCAACATCAGGAGCAGCGACTTCGACACACCCGAAAAGCTGCAGCGTAAGCTGTCTGACATGGCCGATGTCAACGAGCCCATCGCCCTTCGCCTCGCCGACCGCCGCCTCGCCTACGTCTACTACGAGAATACGCCTCTGCTCCGCATGCTTCGCTTCCTGCCCATCCTCTACATCTTCCTCGCCCTGATACTCATCATCATCTCCTACAACCTCTTCCGCACCGCACGCAGCGACGAGGAGAACCGCATCTGGGTGGGCATGGCCAAAGAGACTGCCCACCAGCTGGGCACTCCCATCTCGTCGCTCAGCGGATGGGCTGACTACCTGGAAGGCAAGCCCCTCGAAGAACCTTATATCAGCGAGATACGCAAGGACATCGACCGGCTCGACACCATCGCGCGACGCTTCTCGAAAATCGGAAGCGTCCCCGAGCTCGTAGACGAGGACCTTTGTCAGGTCATACGCCACACTATCAGCTATATGGAGAAACGCAGTCCCCGCAAGGTACACTTCGAGACCACCCTCCCCGACCGCCCCGTCATGGTGCCACTCAACCGCTACCTTTTCGAATGGGTCATCGAGAACATCTGCAAGAACGCCATCGATGCCATGGAAGGACGCGGCACCTTCTCCACCATCGTCACCACCGAAGGCAGCAACGTCAACATCGACCTCGCCGACACCGGGAAGGGGATTCCGCCCTCGCAACAGAAACTCATCTTCGAAAGCGGGTTCTCGACGAAACAGCGGGGATGGGGGCTTGGGCTGAGCCTCGCCCGCCGCATAGTACAGGAATACCACAAAGGCAAAATCTTCCTCAAGTACTCGATCCCCGGCCAGGGCACCGTCTTCCGCATAACCCTGCCGACCAACGAACCCTGAGTCGGGAGTTCACTGTCGCCACAGCCTCACAGGTCGTAGACCGTCGGGGCAGTGGTGTAGACATCCTCGTCGGTGAAAAGGCTGCGGTAGAGGAGCTTGGCTTGGCTGACAACAAGTTGGGTATCGGAAGCGAAATAGGCGTCGGCTCCGGTGGCGATATACTTCAACGAATGGTCCGCAAGGCTCAGTTCGAACACCCTGACAGCATCGGCATAACCCGCTTCGGGAGCGCGGTTGGTGGCTATGAATACAGCCCACTCCCCTACCCGACGACAGTCCTCTATACGCCCCAGTATCATCAACTTGGTGCCGATATGGAAGCCATCCTCGCTGCCGAAAAGCACCGACGTGTTCTGCGTCTCGAGGTCATAGCAGTAGCATGAAGGGCTCTCGGTGGTCTCATAGTATATGATATGGTGGTTGTCGCTGTCAACAAGCTTGGCAATCACCTTCTTGTCGGTTGGCAACATGGCCATAAACTCCTCGGCCACTTGCTCATAGTAGGCGATGTCGTCCAGAAATGAGGAGTCGACGGTTGTCGTGTCTTCGATGGTCTCAACAGTCTTGTCGTTACTGCGGACTGGCACAAAGGCTAGTGCCAGCGAGACGGTGCTCATCAGCACGACAGGGAGCAATACCCTGAAATCCAACCGGGATGTCTTCAATCGAGTCAAATTGGAATATGGGTTATTAAATTTATGATGTATGATGTTTTATTTTCCAAACCACTCGTCCAGTCATTACTGCGTAGCACTCAAGCACTCAAGCACTCAAGCACTCAAGCACTCAAGCATTATTCATTCTTCACCGTCCGGATAGCTTCCTGGAGGGCGGGGTCCTGGTCGCGCATAATGCGGTAGTAGTATTCGATACCAAACAGGTTGCGTGCAATGAGAGCCTTGATCATATAGCCCATATAGATGTCGCTGTGGCGGTTGATGAGGTCGCTGCGGCGGTCTTCGGCAGCGGCTTTGTCCTTGAGCTGGTCGATGAAGTAGGGGTCGTCGAGCAGCTGCTTGAGGTAGTCCCTATAGCTGTCGGCATGGATGCGGTGCACGGTGTCGCTCACCGACTTGCGTGCCTGGTCGTTCATCCACGATGCCACCCACTCGCCCTTGACGTCGGTGCGGGAGATTTTCCTTGACTCAGCCATGTCGGCGAAAGCTTTCATGACGGCAACAGAGTCGTAATTACGCAGGAAAGTCTCGAAGTCTCGGTAGGCGGTGTCCTTGCGGTGGGCGTCGGCCCATGACAAGGCGAATGTGTTGAAGACACCTGCGGAACGCAGCGAGAGGAAATAGTCGGACAGCCTCGTGGTATCGATGGGGACAAAGACATCGGGCATGATGCCGCCGCCGCCGTAGACGACACGACCATGCGAGGTCTTGAACTTGAGCGAGTCTGGGAACTCCACCGAGTCGATGCTGACCAGCTGGCCGGCCTCGTAGCGGCGACGCAACTCCTTGTTGTAGGCATCCGTACCGTCGGCGTAGGGTTTCTGGATACAACGTCCAGAAGGGGTAAAGTAGCGTGCCGTGGTGAGGCGTATCTGTGCGCCGTCATAGATCTCGAACATGCGCTGCACGAGACCTTTGCCGAAGGTGCGGCGACCCACCAGGGTGCCGCGGTCCCAGTCCTGCACGGCTCCCGACACAATCTCCGATGCCGATGCCGAATATTCGTCGATGAGGATGACAAGGGGACCCGACGTGTAGCTGCCGCCACGCCGCGACACAAAGTTCTGGCGTGGCGACTTCTCGCCTTCGGTGTAGACTATCATACGTCCGGCATCGAGGAACTCGTTGGCGACATAGAAGGCGATGTCGAGATAGCCGCCACCATTGCCGCGGAGATCGAAGACGAGGCGTTTCATGCCTTTCTTCTTCAACTTGCTGATGGCGTTGCGAAGCTCCGAATGCGAGGTGCGGGCAAAGCGTGCCAGTCGGATGTATCCCACCTCATCGTCGAGCATGAAGTAGGTGTCGATGGAGTAGATAGGCACCTTGTCACGAACAATATTGAATTCCAACGGTTTGTCAAGACCATGACGTTTGACGGTGAGGCGTACCTCTGTCCCCTTTTTCCCTCGCAGGTGACTGAAGACAAAACTGTTGTTGACTCCTTTGAATGTCGCCACGGTGTCGTCGACTTTCAGCAGCTTGTCGCCTATCTGCAACCCCACATGCTCTGAAGGACCGCCGACGATGACCTCGGTGACCGAGATGGTGTCATCGACAATCTGGAAAGCAATGCCGACGCCCTCGAAGTTGGCCTGTAGGCCCTCGTTGGTGCGCTGCACATCCTTGGCGGCAATATACATGCTGTGAGGGTCGAGCTCGGAGAGCATCGATGTCACGGCCTTCTCTGTGATTCGTTTGTAGTCGGGCTGCTCGACGTAGTTCTCTTCTATGTATTTGTTGACTTGCTCAAGACGACGGAAATGCGACGTGTCGCCCTGTGCGGAAAGTGAATTGCAAATGGAAAACTGGAAGTTGAAAAGCACAGCAGCTGAAAGAAAAGCCTTGTAAAGTCTCATGGTTTGTTCGTTTGTTGAAGTGGTAATACTCGCTGAAAAACGCGAGAAAACAGATAATATTTTGCATCACAAAAAATAATTGGCAAAAAAAACAGTTATTGTAGCGTAAGGTTTAAAGTTTAGAGTTTAAAGATTTCTCTCGCTCATTACCATCAAACGACCATAATTATTGTCACAACTGTTTTTTTTAACTATGCATAATAAAGAATAAAGGGGGAAAAATGGACAATACCAACAACTCCAACAATCAAACAATCAAACAATCAAACAATCAGACACCATTCTCCAAAATCATGCTTGCCTCAGGTGTGGGCACGCTCATCGTATTGGTTCTTCTGGCCATCTTCAAGTTCCTGACATTCATCGGCATTATCGCGGCATTGAGCTCGAGCGACGACGGTGCCGTCGTGGCCCGCGACAGTTTCCTTAAAATCGACCTCACGAAGTCGGTCACGGAACGCACACCCAGCGAACTCACGTCGTTCATGGGCGAAGGCTCGTCGGTGGGTTTCAGCGACATGCTGCGTTCCATCGCGGCCGCAGCAGACGACGACCACATCAACGGCATATACCTCTACATGGGAAGCACCTTCCCCATGTCGTGGGGCATGAGCGAGGAGCTTCGCCAGTCGCTCGCACGCTTCTCGGAGAGTGGCAAACCTATCCTGGCCTACGCCGACAACTACAGCCAGCAGGGATACTTCGTGGCATCGGCGTCCGACAGCATCTACCTTAACCCGTCGGGCATGCTCGAGTTCCGCGGTATCGGGAGCGTAAGCCTCTTCTTCAAGGAGATGCTCGACAAGCTGGGTGTGAAGATGACACTCGTTCGCCCAAAAAGCAACAGCTTCAAAAGCGCCGGCGAGATGTACACCATGGACCATTTCAGCGACGCCAACCGTACGCAGGTACGCCAGTATATCAACAGCATCTGGGAATATGTGGTGGAACAGATCGGTGAAGCCCGCGACATACCGACAGAACGGCTCAACGCCATGGCCGACAACCTCGAGGCTTTCCTCCCCGAGGATGCCGTCAAGGCCTCGATGATCGACCGCCTCTGCTTCGAAGCCGACGTGAAGAGCTCTATGCGCGACTCTTACGGCTGCAAAAACATCATTACCCTGAAAGACTATGCCAAGACACTTAAAGACACCAACAAAGGCAAGGACAAGATAGCCATCATCTATGCCGAAGGCGACGTCGTGGCCGGCAGCGGAACCAACACCGCTGTCTATTCTGACAAGATCACGCGTGCCCTGAACAATGCTGCCGACGACGAGAGTATCAAGGCTATAGTATTGAGAGTCAACTCGCCCGGAGGACAGGTGACGGCATCCGAAATCATGACCAACGCCGTTCTCCGCGTCAAAGAGAAGAAGCCTGTCATCGTCTCGATGGGCAACGTGGCGGCATCGGCGGGATACGAAATCTCGTGCAACGCCAACTACATCGTTGCCGAGCCGACCACGATAACGGGCAGCATAGGTGTTTTCGCCACCATCCCCGAAGTGGGCGGGGCTCTGAAGAAACTGCTGGGCATCACCACCGACACTGTGGGCACCAATGCCAACGCGACGGGACTCAGCGGACTGCGACCGATGTCGCCCAAAACATTGGAGATGATGCAACGCAACGTGGAGGAGTTCTACGACGTGTTTGTGAGCCGCGTGGCCAAAGGGCGCAGACTCCCTTACGACTTCGTGGACAGCATAGCCCGCGGACGAGTATGGACAGGTCGCGACGCGCTGAAACTGGGACTTGTCGATGCCCTTGGCGGACTGGAAGATGCCATTGGCATTGCCGCCGACAGCGCCGGATTGAGCAGGTACCGTGTCGTTGACTACCCCGAGGGGGATGACTTCCTCACCGAGCTGCTGAACCGCAAGGAGTCGGGCTCCGGCACCATGGGTGGCAATGCGTCACTGCCTGCCGCTGGCGACGGGATGAGGCCCACCGTCGGCGACGGGGTGTGGGTGACACCAGGCATGCTCAAGGAGACCATGAACCGCATACTCGACAGCCGCGGCCTCCAAGCCCGCGTGGAATTCCTGATTGTCAGCGAATAATGCATTCAAGCATTCAAGCATTCAAGCATTCAAACATTCAAGCATTCAAGCAATCAAACATTCAAGCAATCAAACATTCAAGCAATCAAACATTCAAGCAATCAAACAATCAAGCAATCAAACAATCAAACAATCAAACAATCAAACAATCAAACATTCAAGCAATCAAACACTTCCTCACATCCCTGCTTTTCTGCTTTGCTGCCGCAGTCTATGCACAGCCCGACTGTCTGCGTACACAATGGCATGGCATTGAGTCACCCAACTGCTACCACACCATAGTATGGGTGTGTACGGGCGACACACTGTCGGTCGATACGAACGCTTACGGAGAGGTCATCACTACAGTGGGAGGCTTCTGGATAACATGCGAGGAGCTGACTCGCGACGTGTGGAGATGGTACTCGTTCTCGGACCGTAACGTTGCCGACGACGACAGCCTCCCCGTGACGGGCATAGACAAAAAGCAGGTAGACACATTCCTCGACATTTTCAACAAGAGCCTGCGGCAGCAGTGGCGGCTTCCGACACGCGAGGAGTGGCTCTTTGCGTTCCGCGGAGGGCTCTTCGGCGGCGACTACGCCTTTTCGGGCAGCAACCGGCACGTGCTGGTGGCCTGGAGCAAGTCGAACAGCGGAGGAAGGCTTCACCCTGTGGGCGAACGGATAGCTAACGTGCTCGACATTCACGACATGTCGGGCAATGTCTCAGAGATGGTGACTGTGGGCGACAGCATCGTCTGCATCGGAGGCTGCTACCTCGACGACATGGAGAGCGGAGAGCGGAGCATGCCCAAGGTCGATTTCCCAATGCCACCTCCCGAAGCCGTCGGATTCCGCATCATATACCCTGAACCATTGAAATTCAACAGATATTGCGAACGTGTTTTTTAACCAACGTTTTCGATAAGCCGAGAGCAGACGAGCTCGCTCGTATGCCGAGGCGAGAAAACGGCCTGATGAAATCGAACGTTTTCGATAAGCCGAGAGAAGAAGAGCTTGCTCTTATTCCGAGGCGAGAAAACGACTAATGAAATTGAACGTTTTCGATAAGCCGAGAGAAGAAGAGCTTGCTCTTATTCCGAGGCGAGAAAACGACTAATGAAATTGAACAATAACGCTACATGACCAGCAGAAACGTAAAAGTAGGACTAGCGCAGATGTCGTGCGGTCCTGACAAAGAAAAAAACATAGCCCGCTACAGCGAGCGGGTCCGCCAGCTTGCCGCCGAGGGGGCGCAGATTATATGCCTCCAGGAATTGTTTGCCTCGCTCTACTTCTGCGATGTCGAGGACTATCACAACTTCCGCTACGCCGAGGCCATCCCCGAGGGGCCGACGACACAGCACTTTATGGCACTGGCCAAGGAGCTTGGCGTTGTCATCATCTGCTCGATGTTCGAGAAACGCGCCGAAGGGCTCTACCACAACACCACGGCTGTCATCGACGCCGACGGCACCTACCTGGGCAAGTACCGCAAGATGCACATCCCCGACGACCCGGGATACTACGAGAAGTTCTACTTCACCCCGGGCGACCTGGGCTACAAGGTGTTCCACACCAAGTTCGCGCGAATCGGCGTGCTGATCTGCTGGGACCAGTGGTATCCGGAGGCTTCGCGAATCACAGCCCTCATGGGTGCCGAGATTCTCTTCTACCCCACCGCCATCGGTTGGGCCGTGGATCAGGACGATGCCACGAACGACGAGCAGTACCAGGCCTGGCAGACCATACAGCGTAGCCATGCCGTGGCCAACGGCATCCCCGTGGTGAGCGTCAACCGCACCGGCCGCGAGGGCGACATGCAGTTCTGGGGTGGCTCGTTCGTCACCAACGCCTTCGGGCGCCTCCTATGGCAGGCTCCCCACCTGGAGGAATGCACCCATATCGAAGAGCTCGACCTCGGCGACAGCGACCGCTACCGCCGTCACTGGCCTTATCTCCGCGACCGCCGCATCGACAGCTACGCACCTATCCTCAACCGCTACATCGACAACTGATTGCTTGAATGCTTGATTGCGTTATTGCTTGAGTGCTACGCAATCAGACATTCAAGCAATCAAGCATTCAAGCATTCAAGCATTCAAGCATTCAAAGATTCAACCATTCAAGCATTCAAGCAATCAAGCATTCAAGCATTCAAGCATTCAAGCATTCAAGCATTCAAGCAATCAAGCATTCAAGCATTCAAGCATTCAAGCAATCAAGCATTCAAGCATTCAAGCATTTAATCATTCAAGCATTCAAGCATTCAACCATGACACC
>JAFSKP010000117.1 GCA_017448905.1 Bacteroidales bacterium
GAACTGCTGGTCATCTTCTTCTCCATCCTCAACTATATGCACGGCCATTATGGGTTTCCGGTGCATATCCCCGTGAACTACGAGCTGATTACTGGCTCGTGGTTCGAGGCCTATCTGAACGGACAGGGACGCATACAGTTGCTGAAGATAAAACACAAGTATTTCTCCGACAAGGCACTCTACCTGTGGGAACTCTGCTACGCCTTCTTCGACCTGAGCCGCAGGGTGAAGGTGGAGGTGAACGAGCAGGAATATGTGCTGGTGAAGAACTTCAACATCGTGTTCGAGGCCATCATTGATGAACTGATAGGCACCGACCGGGCCAAACTGCCCCCACGCCTGGCCGACCAAAGCGACGGCAAGATGGTGGACCACCTGTGGGTGGACGACATCCTGCTGCCTACCAACGAGAAAACAGCCGTTTATTATATTGGCGACAGCAAATACTACAAGCACAGCACACCCGTGGGCGAGAACTCCATCTACAAGCAGTTCACCTACGCCCGCAACGTCATACAGTGGAGTTTCGACGCTTTGAAAGGCGTCACACGCTGCGACGATGACGGGTACAAGATACGGCTGCGCGACGACCGCACCGAGGGCTACAACGTGATTCCCAACTTCTTCATCAGTGCCAAGGTCGACTTCGAAAGCCTGGATTATGGCGACGATGCGCTGCGGCTGCATTCGGATGACCCCTACAGCACCAGCCAGTACAGCGACCGCCTGTTCGACCGCGACACGATGCTGCTGAGCCACTATGACGTGAACTTCCTGTTCGTGTTGGCGCTTTATGCCCGCAACAATGCCGGCAGCAAGCAGCTGTGGCGCGAGGAGGTGCGCAAACGCTTCCGTGAGCGTGTGCAGCATGTGCTGGAGGAGCGTTACACCTTCTATGCCCTCAAGGGATACGACACGGCAGACTCCGAGCGGTATATCACCACCCATTTCCAACAGTTGCTGGGCAAACTCTACCGCACCGAAGGCGAGAAGAGCATCTACACCTTGGCAGTGGAAAGCGGCGGAGAAGGAGAAGGCGATGGAGAGCTGATAATAGACTTGCGGAAGCATTTCTATGTGGCCGAATGCAAGCTCGAAGAAGACCCACAGACGAAGATTGACGAGCAGATAGTGAAGCAAGGAGTAGCAGCCACAGGCAAAGCTGTTGTCGTGGATGACAACAATTGCGACAAGACGGCAGAAGCGATACGAAAACATCTGTGCTATGCCATCGGTCTCGGTGACACCTCCGGCTCGCTCGCATTGGCAGAGGGCTTCATGAATGTTCAGTACTTGGTATTGCACAAGCTGAAGTCGCCATTTGTTTTTTCATTGAAAGCCAGTCCCAAACTGATTACGAAAGAGCAGTTGAAGGATACTCCTCACAAAATAAAGGACAGCCAGATATACATCTTGTTCCGGATTGATAGTGAAGAGCCCTCCATTGCCGAAAGAATAAGCCAGTATGCGCTCACACACCCTCCAATGGATTACACCATCCGTCAGTCGTATATATTGGATATCAACACCATGATAACCACCTGACATTTGGTCCTGTTCTCTGTTCTCCGTTCTCCGTTCAAAGGAAACTTGAGTGGCTATTTCAAGAAAAATTAGTATATTTGCACTTTCACGAAATAACTATTATCAGAAATAATTCATTGAATATCATGGAAAAACTCATCATCACCGCTGCCATCTGCGGCGCAGAAGTCACCAAGGAACAGAACCCTAACGTACCTTACACCGTCGAGGAAATCGTGCGCGAAGCCAAAAGCGCTGTCGATGCCGGCGCCGCCATCGTCCACCTCCACGTCCGCGAGGACGACGGCACACCCACCCAGAGCCACGTCCGCTTCCAGGAATGCACCGAGGCCATCCTCAAGGAGTGCCCCAACGTCATCCTCATTCCTAGCACAGGCGGTGCCGTGGGCATGACCCCCGACGAGCGACTCGACTCGACGAATACTACCCCAGTCCCTGAAATGGCCACCCTCGACTGTGGCACCTGCAACTTCGGCGACGACATCTTCGACAACACCATGCCCACCATGCGTGCCTTCGGCAAACGCATGATTGAGAAAGGCATCAAGCCCGAATACGAATGTTTCGAGATGGGTCATCTCGAGACCATCGTCCACATGGCACGCAAAGGCCAGGTGCCCAGTGCCTTCGGTGTCAACGGTCCCGACGGCAACCCGCTGCCTCTCGTTCCCATGCAGTTCAACTTCGTCCTCGGTGTCCTCGGCTGCGCATCGGCCACTGTCGACAACCTGGTATGGATGGCCAAGAGCATCCCTGCCGGCAGCACCTGGACGGCTACGGGCATCGGACGCAACGCCTTCACGCTGGCTGCTCCCGCCATCGTCATGGGCGGCAACGTACGCGTCGGCTTCGAGGACAACCTCTACCTCGAGCGCGGCGTCCTCGCCAAGAGCAACGGCGAACTGGTCGACAAGGTTGTCCGCATGGCCAAACTGCTTGGTCGTCAGGTGGCTACCAGCGACGAAGCCCGCGAAATCCTCTCGCTCAAGAAAAGATAATAATAGTGAAGAGTGAATGGTGATTAGTGAATTGTGAATTGAAACTGATTGACTTCCATACTCACAAGCCGACTGCGGAGGGTGTCATCACCCCCCGCAGTTTTGGGATTCACCCATGGCATGTGGATGAGGTGGAAGCTTACGGCCGCGACCAATTCCTGGACCGTTACGGCAACGAACTTGCCGATGCAGAAATAATAGGTGAATGCGGCCTCGACAAAGCATGCTCCTCTTCATGGCAACGGCAAGAAACGGTATTCCGATGGCAGGCCGAGTTCGCTGCCGAACTGGGGAGACCGATGGTGATACACTGTGTGCGAGCATTCAACGAGGTCTTCGACGTGCGACGCACACTCCTCAAAAGGCACAAGACCCTCCCCGTCTGGGTGATTCATGGCTTTGCCAGCAGCCTCCAAATAAGCCAGCAGCTCTATGGTGATGGCATCTGGGTTTCCTTTGGAGCCGCCATCCTTGACCCCAAACACGAAAAAGTCCGCCAATGCCTGGCAGCAATAGAGACCCCCTTCTTCCTCGAAACCGACGACAGCGACATTGGAATTGCCGAAATATATCATTCTGCAGCCGAATTACGAAACTGTTCCATCCCCGAACTCGCAGAAACAATAAAAGAACACTTTTTTTCGTTAGTAATGTGTAAATAATAGCATGGACACTTATTTCGCTGCTTGGTACGCATGAACAAAAGCTCCAGTGAAGCTTTTGCCCCGCCCGCGGTTAATCTGGCCCAACTTGTTTTTTTAATATTCCTTATTTTTTGAATATTTCCTATTAGGCCATGCATTCTGAATAATCACCATTCACTATTCACCATTCACCATTCACTATTCACCATTCACCATTCACTATTCACCATTCACCATTCACTATTCACTATTCACCATTCACCATTCACTATTCACCATTCACTATTCACCATTCACCACTCACTATTCACCATTCATCGTGCCACAAAGAACAGTAAACCAACAAGATTTTTTCAGCGGCCTCGACTTTGCCCAAAAGCAGAAGCTCTACGAGGCTGCCAGTGGGATGATTTCCGACAACAAACGCCAGCTCTTCGACCGTCTAGTGCAATACCGTACCCGACACATAGCCGTAGTTCTCGAGAACATCTACCAGTCGCACAACGCCAGTGCCGTGCTACGCAGCTGCGACTGCTTCGGGGTGCAGGACGTCCACGTTGTCGAGGACCGCAACCCCTTCAATCCCGCCGGCGACGTGGCAGTGGGCAGCAGCAAGTGGGTAGACTACTACAAGCACACTGACATCCACGCTGCCTACCGGCACCTCCACGAAAAAGGCTACCGCATCGTCGCCACCCTGCCACATGAGAACGACACCATGATTGGCGACCTTGACATCAGCCAGCCCGTGGCCCTGGTCTTCGGCACAGAGCTTACGGGGCTTACGCAAGAAGCCATCGACGGTGCAGACGCCTACGTCAAGATACCCATGTACGGATTCACAGAGAGTTTCAACATCTCGGTATGCGCCGCGCTCTCGCTCTACAGCACCACCGAGCGTATGCGACGCGACACCTCAATACAATGGCAGATGAGCGACGAGGAACAGCTCACACAGAAGCTCCGCTGGTGCATGCAGGCAGTCCGCAATGGCGAAGAGGTGATGCTGAGACTGGGACAGACGCTGTAGGTTTTTTATCAGCAATTTCAATGCTCGATTGTCGGACGTTTTACGTTGTCTTTAATTCCATTTTTCAATTTTCATCTTTCATTTTTCAAAAAAACGTGTATCTTTGCAAAGCATTTTGAAACAAGAATCAACAACAATTCATTAACAATGAAAAAGATAATCATACTTGCTGCTGTCGCGCTGCTCTCGCAGAGCCTGCTGTTCGCCCAAAATGGCAAAGCCGTATCAGACCAGGATGTCCCTGAACGCTACATCAAAGACTTCAACCGCCTTGTCCCCGATGCCAAAAATGTCGACTGGCATCTTATCGACACGCTTATCTATGATGCCTACTTCGTCAACGAGAACGGGACAAAAACCTCCTATCGTTTCTCGCCAAAAGGCACCGAGACCCGTTGGTTTGTAGAGGAGAAGTACTATCCCCGCTCCATCGTCCAGAGAGTCGAAGTCGAGCACCCAGGCTACAAAATCAAGGAACTCTATACCCTGATGATCAAGAACAAAGTCACATACCAGGTGCTTGTGGGTCAACGCAAAGGCCTCTTCGTCAAGAAATGGAGACACATGCGCTTGATGAATTTCGAGACCGATGGCAAATTCATCGACGAAATCGAAATGTGAATTTCACCATTCACTTTTCACTCGTCACTTTTCACTCGTCACTAGAGAATATAGCCTCACCAGGTCTGAGGCTATTTTTTTTTGCTCAAACCGACCGGCCTGTACGAATGAACGGCTACGTAATTCCGCGTACAGGTCAGCGTCGGACAGAAGACTGTTTATCCTTTCGGCAATCTCCTGCGGCTTGTCGGGGTCAGCATACAGGACTGTGTCGCCACCCACTTCGGGGATGGACGAGCGACAGGAGGCCACAACAGGTGTGCCACATGCGAGCGACTCCAGGACGGGAATACCAAATCCCTCGAAGAGGGACATGTAAACCGATGCCACAGCTTCGCTGTAAAGTGCGGGGAAGTCGCCGAAATCCACCCTCTCTAGGAAATGGATTCTTGCCCCCATGGTATGTCCCCGTACAGCATTTGCGACAACGTCGTAATAGGCGGTCTTACGCCCCACAACCACAAGGTGTACATCGTCCGGCACTGCGGCCATTGCCTCTACGACGGCTTTCTGGTTCTTACGCTGTTCGATGGTACCAACACATATCAGGTACCTCTCCGGCAACGAGTAACGCTTCCTGACAGCAACGCGCTGTTCCGCCGTGACGGGAACTCTGAAAACCGCGTCGCACGACTGGTAGACAACGTGTATCTTTTCCCTGTCAACGCCCATCAACTCAACAAGGTCGCGTTCGGTCTGTTTGCTTATGGCAACGACAATATCAGCTCGACGACACGCATAACGCTGTTTCAATTTGTAAATCATTCTGTCAACAAGCGGGAAAAGTTTAGGAAAACGCCACACTATGAGGTCGTGCATCGACACAACGAGCCGAGTCTCCCCCACCCTTCCAAACGGCAACTCATGGCTCAAGCCATGATAGATGTCAAGCCTGCGGCGGCGTATCTCGGCGGCAATACCGAAAGTGCGCCACATATTGGGGAACAGCCGCCACAAGCCAGCGGGAGTTACCACCTGAACATTCCTCAGCCCGTCGAAAAAAGAGGTGTAGCGGCCTTTGGTGCCAGGCGTAAAAAGAAACAACTCATCATCAATACGGCTATCCGCCAAAGCACAGATTATCATACGGCTATAGTTGCCGAGACCCGTGTTGTTTTTAAATGCCCGCTTGGCGTCGAAACCTATTTTCATAAGCAATGAGCCTTTATTAGACTACAAATTGAATCGTGGCTGACGTAAGTTTGATAACACGCTTATAATCTGGTTATTATACCAAATAATATCTTAACTACAAAATGCAAAATTACACAAAAATTCCGGATTTGCACACAGACAATTGAGACTTGTTGGTACACTGGCACCTCCCCCCACGGCTGCTGGTACGCGTGCGCCCCACCCGCGGAGGATACCGCAGACGAGGGCGCCAGCGTACCAAAAACAGCCACAAAAAAATCACGCCGCCAACACAATAAAAAAAAGAATATCTCGTTTGAACCTTACTATGATTAACGAAAAATACATCCGTTTCGACTGGGCCGCCAAGCGCATGCTGCGCGACAAGGCCAACTTCGACGTGCTGGAGGGCCTCATGACCGTCCTCATCGGCGAACAGGTGAAGATAGAGGAAATCCTCGAGAGCGAGGGCAACCAGAATGCCGCCGACGACAAGTACAACCGCGTCGATGTCATGGCCCGCAACAGCAAAGGCGAGTTCATCATCGTCGAGGTGCAGCTGTCGCGCGAGGTCCACTTCATAGAACGCATGCTCTACGGCGTCTCCAAGGTGGTGACCGACAACATCCGCCTCGGCAACAAATACGACAAGGTCAAGAAGGTCTACTCCATCAACATCATCTATTTCCCGCTGGGCCACGGCAGCGACTATGTCTACCACGGCACCACGCGCTTCGTGGGTATCCA
>JAFSKP010000118.1 GCA_017448905.1 Bacteroidales bacterium
CAATGGCCGTGGAGCCACACCTCAATCTTCTCGTTCCTGAACTGCTGTGGTGTGATGTTGCCTTTGGCTGCTTCGCGCATGATGAACTCGTCGAAGAGTAGACAGTTTTTGGCAAGGCGTTCGGCATCGGACTGCATGGACTCGGGCACCAGGGTCGGGTACTCGTCGCGGAAGGAGAGGATGCAGCTGGGCTCAATGCCGACGAGAGGCGTTTCCTCCGAAATCTTGTCTTTCAGTAGCGTCACATTGCGTCGGGCGAAACGTGCGGCAATGTCGAGACATCCTTTCGAAATGGCGGCACGGCCGCTCTCGACGTGGTGCGGTACCTCGACATGGTAGCCGAGGCGGGTGAGCAGATTGGCGAAGGTGAGGCCCAGGGTGGCCTCCTGGTAGTTGGTGAACTCGTCGGCGAAGAGGTAGACGGTGCCTTTAGTGGAATGCTTGATTGTTTGAATGCTTGATTGTTTGAGCAGCCTACGCATGGTGCGGGGCGAGAGGGTGGGGATGGAGCGTTCGGGTGCGAAAGAGACTATCTTTTTGATGATGGCCGACGACCATTGCCATGAGGCGAGGAGGTTGTAGAGAGGCCATACGATGTGGCCGAGCCGCTCCACGTCGGCCATGTGGGCCACCATCCAGCTGCGGAACGGAGTGCCGTGCTTTTTGTATAGCATCTGCAGCACACGGGCGCGGATGGCGGTCATGTCGATATTCGATGGGCATTCACCGCGACAGCCTTTGCATGCCAGGCAGCTGTAGAGCATCTCCTCCAGGGCTTTCGCCTCTGTCGTCTCGGCATCTGGTGGCAGCCCTCGGGTCAGCACTTCGCGCAGGATGTTGGCACGGGCGCGGGTGGAGAGCAGCTCGTCATGGGAGAGCTTGAAGGTGGGACACATGGTGCCGCCGATGAAGTTGCTCTTGCGGCAGTCGCCGGCACCGTTGCACTGCTCTATGCTGCACAGCAGGTCTGATGTGCTGTTGATCTGTTGATCTGTTGATTTGTTGAGGTGTTGTTGCTTACTTGTTGATTTGGAGTAATGATGTATGATGTATTGCTGGTTGACATCGTAGCGGAGCGACTGGTCCATTGGGGGGGTGTCGACAATCTTGTGCATGTTGAACACTCCGTCGGGATCCCAGCACTGTTTCACCTGTCGCATGAGTTCGTAGACTTCCTGTCCGTAGACAAGGGGTATGAACTCGCCGCGCAGCCGTCCGTCGCCGTGCTCGCCGCTGAGGCTCCCGCGGTACTTGCGCACCAGCATGGCGATCTCCTCGGCTACCTGGCGGAACAGATGTCTATCGGCGGCTTTTTTCACGTCTAGGATGGGGCGCAGGTGCAGTTCGCCGGTGCTGATATGTCCATAGTAGACGCAGCTGAGGCCATGGCGTTGCATCATCAGCTCGAATTCGGCAAGGTATGCAGGCAATCGCTCGGGTGCTACGGCGGTGTCCTCTATGACGCCGATAGGCTTGCGGTCGCCTTTGACGCTGGTAAGCACGCCAAGACCGGCTTTGCGCAATGCCCACACTCGGCCGATGTCGTCGTTATAGACGCGGCTGCAGTGGTATGCCAGACCGCTTGCCATAAGCTCTTTTTCGAGAGCGTCCGCCTGCTGTTCCATGCCGTTGCCGTTAAACTCGGCGATGAGCAGGGCTTCGGGCTCACCCTTGATGAAGAAACGGTTCTGCTGCTGCGAGAGGCTGTGGCGGCAAAGTTCCAGAATCTTGCCGTCCATAAGTTCCACGGCCACGGGGTTGTGGCGGAGGGCTATGAGGTTGGCACGGTAGCTGTCTTGCAGCGAATGGCAGTGGGCGCAAAGCACCATCTTCTCCTTTGGAGGCAGAGGGTCGAGCGCCAGCTGTATGGCGGTGATGAAAGCCAGTGTGCCCTCGCTGCCGCAGAGGAGGTTACAGATTGCTTGATTGCTTGACTGCTTGATTGTTTGTATGGCCTCGTCGATGGCGTAGCCGCATGAACGGCGGCGGAGACTGGCATCGGGAAAATTGTCGGCAATCAGTTGTCTGACATCTGTGTTGTCAGACCATTCCTTTAACTGGGACAATATCTTGTTCAGAAGAGCGTTGTCAGGATCTGGTTTTGAAGTGTCGAAGCGTGTGCCGTCGCTCAGTATGCCTTTGAGGGCGATGACGTGGTGACGAGTGCTGCCATATACCAGGGAGTGGGTTCCGCACGAGTTGTTGCCCACCATGCCGCCGATGCAGCAGCGGTTGCTTGTGGAGGTCTCGGGGCTGAAGAAGAGGCCGTGGGGCTCGAGTACTTTGTTCAGTTCGTCGCGTATCACGCCAGGCTCTACCCATACCCACCGTTCGCCTTTGTTAAATTTCAGTATGCGGCCAAAGTAGCGGCTGATATCCACGACGATGCCGTTGCCCACCACCTGACCGGCGATGCTTGTGCCGCCGGCACGAGGGATGAGGTGGGTGCGTCGGCGGCGAGCCTCTGCTATCAGCTTGATGATGTCATCCTCGTTTTTGGGGTAGGCGACGCCGAGAGGCAGCTCGCGATAGATGGATGCGTCGGTGGCGTAGGCTATTCGGTGGAGACTGTCTGTGAGGATAGTGGTGGCCATGGAGTTCAGAGGTAGTCGATGATGGTCTGTAGGATTTTCTCTGATGCGTGTGCGTCGCCGAAGAGAGGTGGGAAATGCACGGTGTGTCCGGCCAAGTCGTTGAAGGCATTGGTGATACGCCGGTAGTCGGCATCGGCGATGATGCCGGCGCCATGTTCTACAATTTCCACCCATTCTGTCTCGGGGCGCAAGATGACGCAGGGCTTCTCAAAGAAGAAGGCCTCTTTCTGCACGCCGCCGCTGTCGGTCATGACTATTTTGGCATTCTTTTCCAGCAGTGTCATCTCCAGGAAAGAGGCAGGAGGAACAATTGTCAGTTTAGAGAGATGCGGCAGGAGTGATGAGTGGTCCTGCTCCAGTATGTGCCGTGTGCGAGGATGGAGTGGGAGTACTATGGCGATGTGATGCTGGTCGGCGATGTCGGCGAGGGCCCTGATGATGGATTCCAGCCTGTCGGGGTCGTCGGTATTGTTGTCGCGGTGGATGGTGGCGAGAACGAAGCTGTCGGGCTCCAGACGCAGGCGTTCCATGATGTCGGAGCGTTCATGAGCCATCTGTGCGAAATACATGCTGTTGTCGTACATCACGTCGCCGCTGTTGCAGACGATGCGTTTCCTGCCGTTGGGGAATGAGGCCTTGCTGTCGCAGAAGCCCTCATGCCTGAGATTGTTGACGGCAGTCTCTGTCGGGGCGAAGCAGATGCTTGCTATCTGGTCGCAGACGATGCGGTTGATTTCTTCGGGCATGGCCATATTGAACGAGCGGAGACCCGCCTCGATATGGAATACGGGCACATGCAGCTTGGAAGCTGCCACGGCGCCGGCGAGGGTGGAGTTGGTGTCGCCATAGAGGATGACACCGTCAAAATGCTCATTCAGCAAGACTTCTTCGATGCCGCTGATCATTTTTGCCGTCTGCTCTCCATGGTGTCCGGAGCCGACACCCAAATTGTATTGGGGTTGCGGTATGCCGAGCTCGTCGAAAAACACTTGCGACATGTTGGCGTCGTAGTGCTGTCCTGTATGGAGTATAATTTCGGTGATCTGTGACGAGAATGAACCCGCTATGGCACGGCTGATGGCCGCCGACTTGATGATTTGGGGACGAGCCCCTATGACGGTGAGGATATGCATTGTAAGGCTATTGATTGTCGGTTATTGCATCGATGAAGAGCTGTGACAGGATGTCGATGGAGTGATTCTTCCGGACGAAGAGGTATCCGTTGTGACCCATGGCGACACGCTCGTCGAGCGGCGTGTTTTTCAGCTTCAGCACGGTCTGTCGGATGCTCTCGGTGTTGTCGGGTTCCACGGCGAAGCCGCAGTGGGCCTCCTCGACGGGGTTGTTGCCTGCGGCGATGGCCTGGATGATGGGTTTGCCGGCCATCATGTAGTCGAACAGCTTGTTAGGACTGACGCCGAAACGGAACAGCGGCTGCCGTTGGAGTCCGATGTAGAGGCCGTCCATGTGGGAGAGGAAGGTGGGGATTGATGCTTTGGAGATGGCTGGCAGGAAGTGGATGTTGCCATAGCCTTTGTCGCGGGCATGGGTCTGGAGACGCTCTTTCTCGGGACCGTTGCCGACAAGCACAAAGTCGATGCCTTCGCTGGCCAAGGGACCGATGGCGTCGATGGCGGCATAGAGCGCGTTGGCGACGCCGTGGTTGCCCGCAAAGCCAATCAGGAAACGCCCATCTGACTTCAAGCCGTCAAGCAATGCCTGATGCTCTTGGGGCAGTGCCTTGGGCTCTTCCCATTCCGACAGCTCTATGCCGTTAGGCACGTAGTGGTATTTCTCCGGGGCCAGGCCATGTGAGTGCATGTGGTCGAAAGCGTTGGGCAGCAACGACACCACGGCGTCGCAGTGGCGGTAGGCGAAGTTCTCGCAAAACTGTTGGGACCAGATGAAGGGGTGCCATTTGCTGTATCCGCCCAGTTCCTGTGGCGACAGAGGCCATAGGTCGTGCACCTCGTAGACGAATTTTGCCTTTTTGCCCTTCTTTGATGCCTTTCTCGCTATGCGGTAGCTGGGCAGAATGTCGTAGGTGTGTACCGACGAGGCCACGACGACATCGGGGTGGAAGGCCAAAAGACGCTTGGACTTGCGGACGACGCCCCATGCGAATTGGACCATCGAGAGGGCTCTCTTTAGTCCGTTGCCGTCGTAGGTGGTTGTGGGCAGCCAGAGATAGTCGATGCCGTCAAGGGTCTCCTCCGATGCCGGGGGCTGCTGTTTGCGGAGATGGGAGAATGTGGCGCCGACTATCATCACCTTGTGACCCATTTTTACCCATTCGCGTCCCATGTAGTAGGCACGGAACTCCATGCC
>JAFSKP010000119.1 GCA_017448905.1 Bacteroidales bacterium
CCTAAACATAAAAATGTATCTCCCTATCGTTGGTCTTGGCGACCCCATCCTGCGCAAAGAGGCGCAACCTGTCACGCCTGACTATCCAAACCTGAAACAACTGATTGACGACATGTTCGAAACCATGTACACAGCCGACGGCGTGGGACTGGCAGCCCCACAAATCGACCGTTCCATACAACTGGCCGTCATCGGCTTCCGCCCATACGACGAAGCCACCGACACCTACGGCGAGGAAGAGGAACGCCATGTACTCATCAACCCCGAAATCATAGAGGAACGAGGCAACAAGAAATACTTCAACGAGGGTTGTCTCAGCCTCCCCGACATCCACGAGGATGTCCTCAGGCATGAAAGAATCCTCCTCCACTGGTTCGACGAGAACTGGGAGGAGCATAACGAAGAAATCGACGGCCTCTTCGCCCGCGTGGCTCAACACGAGATCGACCACCTGCACGGCAAAGTGTTTACCGACCGTCTCAGCCCACTCCGCAAAACCATGATCAAACGCAAACTGAACGACGTCATTTCCGGCAAAGCCAGACCTAAATACCGAATGAAAAGAAAATAAAAAAAACATCTGTAATGAAAAGCACATTCCTTACAATTGCAGCAGCCTCATTGTTCGCCATCGCCTGCAACCACACTCCCAAAGAGCTCACATACGATCAGCTCCGCGACTCTATCGAGACCATCGACAGCCGCTTCCTGTCAGCAGCACCCACGGACCCCGTCGACACCGCCATGGGCAACAAGATGCTGTCCTACTGCACACAGTTCGCCGACAGATTTCCAGACGACACTTTGGCTGCTTCCTACCTCCATCGTGCCGCCCATATCGCACTCGGCATGGACCTAATAGACGACATGGTGGCATACTACGACCGCATCATCGACAACTACCCTGACTACGAAAGACTCGACGAATGCTACTACGAGAAAGGCATCGCCCTCGACAATGCCGGACGCAAAGACCAGGCACGCAAAGCCTACCAGGACTTCCTCGATGAGTACCCTGACCATTTCCTCGCCGACGACATACGCAAGGCCATCCCCCTGCTCGACATGTCGGACGAGCTGCTCCTGCAATTCCTCAACGAAAACAGCAAAAAATAGACAATCCAACAACTGTCTTCCAAAAAAATGAGGCAACCGAACAAAAAGGTTGCCTTCTTTTTGCACACTTGGCAGCGTTTAAAAAACAAGTTGTGACAGTGATTATAATTATCTTACTGATAATAAGCATGAGATATTCTTTAAACTTTAAACCTTAAACCTTCAACTTTATACTTTAAACATCACTTATCCTCATTCTCACCTCACATGTCGTAAAAAATATGTAACTTTGCAAAAAAATACATAATGCATATTGAAGTCTTAAAATCTAAAATACACAGAGTTACCGTCACCGAAGCCAACCTTGACTATATCGGAAGCATCACTATCGACGCTTCTCTGCTCGAAGCAGCCAATATGATTGAGAACGAACGTGTCGACATCTACAACATCACCAACGGCGAACGATTCTCTACCTACGTAATCAAAGGCGAGCCCGGCAGCGGCGTCATCGGCATCAACGGTGCCGCAGCCCACAAAGCTCATGTCGGCGACCTTATCATCGTGGCTTCATACGCCTCCATGGACTTCGAAGAGGCCAAGCAGTGGCGCCCTTCCGTAATCTTCCCTAAAGACAACCGGCTGCAATGAACGACAAAGGGAAAAAAAGAATCCTTGACTTGTTGAAGTTCATTGTATTCCTCGGGATTGGTGTCTTCTTCATCTGGTGGTTTCTGCTGAAACTCGACAGCGACCAGAAAGCCTCCATCTGGCAGTCGTTCCTCAACGCCGACTGGCGATGGGTGGTCTTCGCCATGGCCGTCAGCCTCCTCTCGCACTTCATACGGGCACTGCGCTGGCGTCTGCTCTTCAAGCCTATAGGCCACACCCCCTCGCTCGGCAACACTTTCGGCGCCGTCATGGTCACCTATCTGGCCAACCTGGCATTCCCCCGCCTCGGCGAGGTGATGCGCTGTGCCATGCTTCGCACAAGCGACAAGATACCCATGGAAAAATCCGTCGGCACGGTGGTCACAGAACGCCTCTTCGACACACTCATGTTCGTCATCATCGTCCTCCTGGGATTCCTGCTGATGTTCAACAGCGTCAAAGACTTCCTATACGACAGCCTCTCCGCGAAGTTCAGCTCACTGCCGACAATGGCCGGCATCGCGGCCGCTGCCGTGGCCCTGCTCATAGCTCTGTTCGTGGTTTACAAGCTTTTTCACGACAGGCTCATGCACTTCAGCCTCTACCGCAAAGGCTTCAAGCTCGTCGAAGGATGCGCCACGGGCGTAAAAAGCATTTTGCACCTCGGACCCAAATCGACGACATTGTTCCTCATCTACAGCCTTATCATCTACTTCCTCTATATCGCGGGCGGATGGATTATCATGAAGGCCTTCGCCGACACACAAGCTCTCGGTTTCCAGACGGCTTTTGTCATCTACCTCTTCGGTTCCGTGGGCATGATGATTTCGCAGGGCGGCCTCGGTGCCTACCCCGTACTCGTCTGGCAAGCCCTGGCTCTTTACGGAATCGGCGAGACCACCGGACTGGCATGTGGGTGGTTGCTGTGGAGCTCACAACAGGCCATCGTCATCGTCGTTGGACTGGCATTCCTCATCTATTTCTCACTACTAAAGAAAGAAAAGAACCGCTGAAATGAACAGCAGCTTCAACACCGGACTGAACCTCAAGATTGTGTCGCTCCACGACATGATAATCATCCTCAACATGCAAAGAGGGTTGAGAAGACAGGAAGACAAACCATTCAAGGTTGTCTTCACCAATGGCTGCTTCGACCTCATCCACCGCGGCCATGTCGACTACCTGAGCAAGGCGCGCGACCTGGGCGACCTCCTTATCGTCGGCCTCAATAGCGACGACTCTGTCCGCAGGCTGAAAGGCGAGAAACGCCCCATCTCCAACCAGGATAGCCGTGCCATGGTGTTGGCTGCCTTTACCTTTGTCGACTACGTCGTTGTTTTCGACGAGGACACCCCCATCAACCTCATCCGCTCCCTGAAACCCGACATCCTTGTCAAAGGCGGCGACTACAGCCACGACAACGTCGTCGGCGCCGACTTCGTCGAGTCCTACGGTGGACGTCTCGAGCTCATCCCACTCGTCCCCGGCGAGTCCACCACCAACCTGATAAAGAAAATAGAGCAATGAAAAGGCTTCTCACACTGCTCCTGTTGACGGCTCTCCTCTCCGCTGTCACCGACAGCAAGGCTCAACGGCGAGGCAAAAGCCACGCAAGCAGCTTCGACTACGAAATCCGTGGCGGCATCAACTTCAGCCAGATTGACGGCGACGGCTCCGGAAACTACAACAAGATAGGCTTCCACGTCGGTGCGGGCACCTCCATGCCGCTCTCCGGCGATGCCCGCTGGCGTCTGTGTGTCGAAGTGGGCCTCTCCCAAAAGGGGGCTCACATCGTGAACGATGTTTTCAACCGCAGAATCTCACTGCTCTACGTCGAAGTACCCCTCATGCTGGCCTACGACTTCCTCGACAGCCGCAACCTGCGTGTCAGCGCAGGACTTGCGCCCGCCATCCTCGCCGCAGCAAGAGTCACCGACGACAAAGCCCTAAACAACTCCCACAGCAACAACTACAAACTCATCGACGCACTCCCCCTGACGGCGGGTGTCCGCTACCGCATCACCGACCACATTGGCGTCGACCTGCGCTACTGCAACTCGATGCTCAACATCGCCAAAGAAAACGGCAGCGGCACCTACCGCATCTCACGCGCCAACAAAGGCCAGTTCAACCGCCTGATCCAAGCCGGTATTACTATATCCTTCAACTGACACATTCAAACAATCAAACAATCAAACAATCAAGCAATCACCCATGTTCCACACTCGTTGTTTAATCATAGGTTCCGGTCCCGCAGGCTATACGGCGGGCATCTATACCGGACGCGCCGACCTTAAGCCTCTCCTCTACGAGGGACTCCAACCTGGCGGACAGCTCACCATCACCACCGAAATCGAGAACTTCCCAGGCTACCCCGACGGCATCTCAGGAACAGCCATGATGGACGACCTCCGCAAACAGGCTCTCCGCTTCGGCACAGAGATGAGGAAAGGCACCATCGAGAAGATAGACCTGAGCAGACGCCCATTCATTGCCACCGACGACAAAGGCGAGCAAGTTGAAGCCGAGACCGTCATCATTTCCACCGGCGCCACAGCACGCTGGCTCGGCCTTGAGAGCGAGAAAAAATACTATGGCCAAGGCGTGTCGGCCTGTGCCACCTGTGACGGTTTCTTCTACAAGAACCTCACCGTCGCCGTCGTCGGCGGCGGCGACACCGCCTGCGAAGAGGCCTCCTATCTCGCGACACTGTGCAAGAAAGTCTACCAGATAGTACGTCGCGACGAGCTTCGCGCCTCCAAAGCCATGCAACACAGGGTCCTCTCCAACCCCAAGATTGAGGTGCTGTGGAACAGCGTGACACAGGAAATCATAGGCAACGACATGGATGGCGTCACCGGCGCTGACATCAAGAACGTGAAGACTGGCGAGGTGACACGCCTCGACATCGCAGGTTTCTTCGTTGCCATCGGCCACCAGCCCAACACGGCCTTCCTCGACGGCCAGGTGGAACTCGACGATGCCGGCTACATCAAAGTGCAGAACCCCAGCAGCGCCACCAACATTCCTGGCGTATTCGCCGCCGGCGATGTCTGCGACCCCAACTACCGCCAAGCATGCGTGGCCGCCGCCAAAGGATGCGTGGCCGCCATCGACGTGGAACGCTTCCTGAACGCATAAAAACCCACGACTCATCAAAGCACTGAAACACATACTGCTTTCCGCCATCTTTTTGGCCGCCTCGGGCATCGTCCATGCCCAAAACACCATCAGTGCCACCTATTCATCGACGAGGACAAATGGCTCTACTTCGGGAGTGTACAACCCTTTGCAAGACCCCGACGACCCCGAAAACCAGGACACCGTGGCCGACAACACCCCTCAAGGTATCGTCTACGATACAGAGATAATCCCCGACTCTGTGCTACGCAGCCATGTGTTCTCTTTCCCCGGGACTGAGAGAGACGTCAAAATACGCCATCTCCAGAACCCCTCGCTCCTTCCGACAGGACTTCAGTGCAACGATCCTCTCTCCACCATCGAACAATACAGCTTCATCAACCTCGGCGCCATCGGCCAGGTGCATCAGCCGATGTTCTACAACCAGTCGCTCAAACAGTCCTGCCTCCTGGCCTCTCCCGACCCGTTGCCATACTACCGACAGCAGATGCACCTCATGCGCTTCTTCCAGTCCCAAACGCCCTACACTTCACTCGGATACAGCAACTCGCTCGACAAAGACTACCAAATCAATATCGTACACACCCAGAACATCAAACCTCGCTGGAACATTGCCCTGCTCTACGACCTCGTAAGCCGTGAAGGGCTCTACACAAGCAGCGGCCTCACCGACCACTACCTCGACCTGACCACCAACTACTACTCCAAGGATGCCCGCTACCAACTGCAGGCTGCCATGACATACAACCGTATACGCCATGACGAAAACGGCGGCGTACTCAACGACACCACCTGCTGGGACTACAGCCGCGAGTCGGGCGTACCCGTCAACATGTACAACGCTCAAAACCAATGGCGTGACATTGAATTGCACATTCATCAGAGCCTCAATACCGTCCGGCAATTCGACCTGGTTCACGAACACACAGTTACCGACACCATCTACGACACCATACCGCAGATCCGCGACACCTCATCCACAGACAGCCTTTCAGCACCTTTCACCATAAAGCCCAGAGCCAAGACCAATACCGTATACGATACGACACACGCTCCCAGACCGTCAACATTCAACACCGGTGTCTTCGCACTTGATGTCCACTATGCACGCCACCGGCGTATCTTCACCGACAACCAGGCAACAAGCTGGTTCTACAACTACGCCTCCAACCAACAGTTCATCAACTCCGCCAGCCACCAATACTTCGACTCGACAGCCCATCGCCAACTTTCCACCGAGGTCTACTGGACCAACGACGCCCACATGCAGCACCGCTACTCCAACCCCGTAGTACTCACCGGCGGCATCAAGCACCAGTACGACGAGCTCTGCTTCGCCGACCCCGACACCAAAATCAACGAACTGAACCTTATCCAGTTTGCCAGAGCCAGACTCCATGTCGGTCCCTTCCTCCTCGAAGGCAATGCCGAGGAGACCAACGGGCCACGCCGCCTCGGCGACTACCGTCTCGACGGGACATTAAGCATCGACCTCGGTGCCAGCAACTTCTCTGTGTCAGCACTGAGCGAAGCCCAAAGCCCGCCACTCATTTTCTACCACAACGTGGGATGCTACAGCTGGAACAACGACGACTACAAAAAAACCAAACAACAACGCCTGGCCGCAGAGTACAACTACCGGACCCCCGACTCGTCGACATCCATATTCCGGCTACCGCTCCTCGCTTTCAAAGTCGCCTCCACCGTCATCAGCGACAACATCTGGTTCGACAGCCAGATGCAACCCACACAAAGCAATGCCACAGCAATGCTCCTTCAGGCCGACCTGTGCGCACACCTGCAACTTGGCTGGTTCAACCTGCGCACCCGTCAGATGCTGCAACGCAGCGGCGACAACAACGTGGTACGCATACCCCTCTTCGCAAGCAAAAACAGCATCTTCGCCGACTTCAACATGTTCCGCGGCGCCATGCGGACACAGATCGGTGTCGATGCCCGCTATCACACCAAATACTACTGCGATGCCTGGAACCCCGTCCTCGGAGCCTTCTACCGCCAAGACGAGGTTGAAATCGGCGACTACCTCGTCGCCGACCTGTGGATTACCCTGCAAGTGAAGCGCGCCACCATCTATCTGCGTGCCAGCCACCTCAACGCACCCATAGAACAACTCGCCGGACTGGAACCGGCCTACTTCTGCATGCCTCACTACCCTTACGAAAATTTCACACTCTACTGGGGCATTGTATGGCGTTTCTTCGACTGAGACTTCATCACCCCGCATTCCTGTCGGAAAACCGGTTAACAGCAGCAATCATTCACTATTCAAGCATTCAAGCATTCAAACATTAACACATTATTATCATGGGACTCATTAAAGCAATCGTAAATTCACCACTCTCCACCATCCGCGACACTTGGCTGGACCTTATCAAGTGCGACGACATGGGCATGGACACCCTCATGGTGAAAGTCACCACCAAAACTGGTCAGATTTCCAAAGGAAGCCGCATACTTGTAGCTCCCAGCCAGGTAGCCGTCATCTACGACTCCGGTGCCGTCGTCGACGCCACCGCCGAAGAAGGAGTTTACACCTTCGACGAGTCGTCGTCGCCCTCCTTCTTCGCAGGCCAGTTCGGCCCCGTCTTCAAAGAGATGTGGGAACGCTTCAAATACGGCGGCAACCGCAACAAAGAGCAGGCGGTCTTCTTCTTCAACACCAAGGAAATCCTCGACAACAAGTTCGGCACACCCGCACCTATCCCCTACCAGGACTGGAGCCATGCCATCCCCAACCAGATGACAGGCTCGCTCATGCCCCTCGGCGTCAACGTCAAATGCTTCGGCAAATACACCTTCCAGCTCGACGACATAGGAATCTTCATGCGCAACCATGCCGGTACCGCCAATGTGGTCAAGAAACAGAACCTCGTAGAGCAGATGCGTAGTGAAGTCATCGCCTCGTTCCAGAACGTGCTTAACGAGCTCGGCAACAGCGAGAACAAGGTTCCCGTCATGGAGCTGCCCAGCAACACCGACGAAATCAAGCAAATCATGGACGAGCGTGTCTTCGACGAGCCTATCCGCAACCGCGGCATCAAGCTGGTGAGCTTCACCGTCGAAAGCGTCACTCTCGACAACGAGAGCCAGGCCAAGATTAACGAGTACGAGCACAACGCCAACTCGATGATGCAGCAGGGCCGCGTCATGGACGCCCTCAACAAGGCCGCTGAAAACCCCAGCGGCGCTGCCGGTGCATTCATGGGTCTGGGCATGATGAACATGGGCTCGGGCGGCATGACAGGCGGTGCAATGCAGAACGTCTTCAACAACCCCGGCCCACAGCAGCAATACGACCCATACGCACGGCAACAGGGCGGAGTTCCCCAGCAGGGCGTGAAATGTCCCAACTGCGGTGCCACCGTTACTGGCAAGTTCTGTCCCGAGTGTGGCACCCCGGCACCGCAACCCGCTGCCAAAAAGCGTTGCCCCAAGTGTGGCACCGAGAGCGAAGGCAAATTCTGCCCCGAGTGCGGCACCCCGATGGAGCCCGCCGGTCCTAAGCACTGCCCTAAATGCAGCACTGAGGTAACTGGCAAGTTCTGCCCCGAATGCGGAACAAAGATGGAGTAACAAATAACGCCAGCGGACGCTGGCGTTTCTTTTATCTCATCCTCACCACAGTGACACCGTCGCCGCCAGATTCGAGGCTGGCGGAATGGAACGACTGCACCTCGGGCATCGACTGTAGCTGCTGACGGACGATGGTTTTGAGGATACCCCACCCTTTGCCATGCAAGATGCGCAAATCCTTCTCACTCAGCAACTGCGCGTCGTCAAGGAAATGTTGCAGCTCGCCAAGGGCCTCCTCGGCACGATGACCGCGCAAATCCAGCGTCGGATTGAACACCTTGCGTTTCTCGTTGATGTCGTCGTATATCGACTGGAAACGGTTGTTCTTCTGTTCCGTGCGGTCGACAGGAATCGATTTCTTCTGCGTTTTCTGGATACGGTCGATGGCAATGGTCATTCGCAAGCTATTGCTCTCGACAACTGCTTTCCTGCCCTTCAGCTCCATCAGCTGTCCAAAGGTGTCGCCTCCGTCAATGCGCACAATGTCACCCACTTGAAGAATGTCAGATATTTGATGTTTGATGTCTGATGTTTGACGTTTTCTGTTGTTGCAAAAGTTTTGTTTATTGTGAAGGTCAACGGGGTTGCTACGCACGTCGTCTCCTCTACGCGGTCCACCGGACCTTGTACCATCCGCCTCCGCCTGTTCTATCGCCAGTCGTTCCACCTCCTGACGCATCTCCTCGCGAACCTGCCTGGTACGCTCACGCTCGGCATTGGCTTCTTTTATCTCGGCAATGGTGCGCTCCACAGTGCGGTTGGCCGAAACTATGATGTTGCGCGCCTCCTCGCGGGCATCGCTGAGGATACTGTGCTTTTTTTCTTCCAATGTCGTGGTGAGGCGCTGGTATTTTTCTATCACCTCGTTAAGGAAATTGTCGCTCACCATGAGTTCCTGCTGTTTGCGGGCAACCTCTTCTTTGTCAAGTTGCAGTTGTTGCAGCTGGTGTTCGAAATTGAGCATTTCCTTCCCTGCCTTTTCCTCTGCGGCTTGAAGGATGTCGAGCGGGAACCCTATCTTGGTGGCAATCTCGAAGGCGAACGAGCTGCCTGGATGCCCAATGGCGAGACGGTAGAGCGGCATCATACGCTCGGTGTCGAAAAGCATGGCTCCGTTGACTATGTTGTCGTAACGGTCGGCCAGCATCTTGAGGTCGGCGAAATGGGTGGTCACCACGCCAAACGAGCCACGGTGGCACAGTTCCTCGAGGGTTGCCTCTGCAATGGCACAACCTGAGCGCGGCTCTGTACCGCCGCCAAGCTCGTCGAGGAGGAAGAGGGTTCGGTCGTCGGCAACAGCCAGGAGTTCCTTCATGTTTTGGAGGTGCGACGAATAGGTGCTCAGGTCGTTCTCTATCGACTGCTGGTCGCCGATATCAATCATGATGCGGTCGAAGATACCGAACTCCGACGTCTCGCGACAAGGGGGCAGCAGTCCACATTGCAGCATATACTGTATCAAACCTACAGCCTTGAGACACACCGACTTGCCACCGGCATTAGGACCGGAGATGATGAGAATGTTGGGGGTTGACGTTTTACGTTTGACGTTATCGTCAAGGTCTTCGTTTTCGTTATCAAGCTGGAGACTGAACGGCACCACTTCCCTGCCCTGCACCTTGTGGGAGAGGTAAAGCAAGGGGTGGCGTGCGTCAATCCAATCCATCATCGGACGGTCGTTGACGATGGGCATCACTCCCTGTATGTCAATAGCGAAGAGGGCCTTCGCTCGCAGGAAGTCCATACGTGCAAGAAACCAGTAGGCCGCCGTCAGCTGTGGAATCTGCGGACGCAGGTAGTCGCTCAACGCTGTAAGGATGCGTACTATCTCATGACGCTCGGCGAACTCCAGCTCGCGGAGGTCGTTGTTGAGCTCTACGACTTCCGAGGGCTCAAGATAGGCTGTCTGACGTGTTGCCGACTCGTCGTGGATAAGACCTTTCATCTTGCGTCGGTGGGTGTCGAGCATGGGTATCACCAGACGACCCGAACGGATGGTTACCTCACCGTCCTCGGGGGCCCACCCCTCGCGCTTGGCACGGCTCAGCGAGCGGGCTATCTGCACGTCGACCTCGCCGCGTTTGCGTGTCATCTGGCGTCGGATGTCAAGCAACTCGGGCGAGGCATTGTCCATCACCTCACCCTTGTCGTCGACAATCCCGTTGAGACGTTTGGTGAGCTGAGGGTCGATTTCGACACGTCGTGCCAGGTCATACAGTGCCGTGTATTTCCCGCCTCCGTCATCCATAAGGAAGCGGACGCATGCCGTCAGCGTGTAGAGCGAAGCCCGCAGGTCAGGCAACGCTTCGAGGTCGATGACTGTGCCGGGTAGCTTGATGCGTGCAAGCTCATCGCTCATATCAACGAAGTCCTGCGTGGGGAAAGCGTTCTCCATCAGTATTATCTGGCGCATTTCCTCGGTCTGCTTGAGCTGTCTGCGGACGCGCTCGGCATTGCTGCTGAACTCTATCTCCTGCACCATGCGTGCAGCAAGCTGGTTCGTGGTCTTTGCCGTTACTATATCTTTTATTTTGTCGAATGAAAGCTTATTTTCTATCATATTGATTTGTTGCATTGTAGCCAACAGCATCCCACAGTTGACCATTACTTCACCTCAACAGCGTCACCGTTCCTTTCTCTACATGCCAGTTCTGCGGGTCGACGATGGTGCGGTAACGGACTATCCAGACATAGCTGCCCTGCGGACACGGCTTGCCGCTCTTGGTGCCGTTCCATTCCTGACCGTTCATGGCCGTCTTGAAGACATGCATTCCGCTACGTGTATAGATATTCAGCTCATACTCAACAACTCCGTTACAGAAGATGCTGAATGTGCGGTTCGTCGACTCGTCGGGCGTGAAGGCATTGGGAGCGAAAACCGAGAAACGCCGCACATAGACGGTCTGACTGACGGTATCGGCGCAATAACGTGTCGTCGCCATGAGGGACACCACGACAGAGTCGGTCTTGTCGTCGGCAAGATAGGTTATCTTATCATCGTTACCATATTCATTACCATCAATATACCATTGCAGCCATTCCGCACCACGGCTCTGCGAGAGGCCTACTAGCGTGAGGTTGTCGCCTGTTAGGAACTCTGGAGAGAGCCGCATCGCGGCTTCAGGCATCACGATTGGGTACAAGGTGATGCTTGTCGTATTGGGACATGTCGGATAATCGTTATAGTCGGCAATGAGCGTCACGACAACGGATCTGTTGACCCGGAGTGTCACATTATGGCTCTCGTCAGAACCCCATTCATCTGGCCACCCCTCCGTCGAGCTCCATCTGACATGGTCGACATTGGCGTTGGCGTGCAGGTAGTGCAGACCCATCATGCAATCGTTTCTGCTGTCGATGCTGACCATCGGAGGCGTCAGCATGGTAAGTGTCAGCCTGACAGTGCTGTCACAGCCGTTGGCAGCGGTTTGATGGTCATAGTAGAGTCCTCCCGTCGTTAGGTCCTCGCCGGCAAAATGATAAGCGGTCCCTGCACAGAAGCTGTCGGCAACATCGTTGACTACCGACCTCTTCACGTCAAGATGGAGGGTGAGGATGCTGTCGCAGTGTGAGGGCAACTGCGAGGTAAGCAGGTGCTGGTAGTCGCCGGTGGCTGAATAGTGCACACCGTACCAGACGATGCTGTCGCATACGCTGGCGGAGGTGTCGCCGACGGAGGTGCTGTTGACGGTGAGGTGCAGGGTGGTTACCGAGTCGCACCCTTCGGCGTTCAAGGAGACATCCTCGCCTGTCGGCCACTGATAGTCGCCACTCACAGTATAATCCGTGCCATGCCAGCTGTAGCCGTCGCATGCGAATACCGTTGTGTCGCCTGCACTGCTATATCCTATGGTCAGATGTAGCGTCACAACCGAGTCGCAACCGGCGGCGTTGGCGAACGTATGCGTCAGCAAATCTGTGCTTTCTGTGATATCTGTGAGCCACCAAGTGAAGCTGTCGCAGGCAGTGGCGGTGGTGTCACCACTACTGCCATGTCCTATGGTCAGATGCAGCGTCACAACACTGTCGCAACCCGCAGCGTTAGTGTACGTATGCGTCAGCAGATCTGTGCTTTCTGTGACATCTGTGAGCCACCAAGTGAAGCTGTCGCAGGCAGTTGCCGTCGTGTCGCCGGTGTTGCTATAGTTTACGGTGAGAACGAGTGTATCTGTGCCGTCGGTGTAGATGCCCGTGATGTTGTACATTGCCCCGTGCCAAGTCAGCGAGTCGCATACCGTCAGCATCGTCGTCGAGCAGTGGTTGACAGTCAGGTTGAGTGTCGTGATGCTGTCGCAGAAGTCTGGCTTCTGAACTGTGTCGATGACAACAGCGTTGGCAGCGTAGGTTGTACCGTGCCATACGAACTGGTTACATACGGCGGTGTCTATCAGTTCTCGTACCGTGTGGCAGACAGTGACAATAATGGTGTCGTGACCAATGATAACAGTAGTGTCGGAGGTGATAGTGGTACCTCCAATCACGATGCTGTCGCGGGCGGTGGTGTCAGTGGTCGAGCAATGATTGATGGTAAGGTGCAGCGTCACCGTGCTGTCGCAGCCGGCAGCGTTGGTTGTGTGGAACACGGGCGGCTCGCCCGTGGTTGTGCTAGCTGTGTAGGTGTTGCCGTCAA
>JAFSKP010000120.1 GCA_017448905.1 Bacteroidales bacterium
AGTGAACAGATATCTCATCATATTCTGGCTTTTCTTTCCTCTTCTCCTGCTCTCGTGCGCCAGGGAGGAGAGTTGTGCCGTGCCTATCGGCATCACCAACTTCCAGGTATATCCCAACGACGCCTATTATTCTGGATTGAACAATGTCGGTGGGTACATGTACCTGACGGGTGGACACAAAGGCGTTGTTGTCGTCAGACTGGCATACAACCAGTTCGCGGCTTTCGAGCGCACATGCCCCAAAGACCACGACTGCGCCGTAGAGGCCTCGGGCGACTGGGGTGGTGACATGCTGGAATGCCCCTCATGCCACACCTGTTTTGTCACGGCATCCGACGGGCTTCCGCTTGAAGGTGGCGCAACCTCTTGCCCTCTCTACCAGTACAGCACATCATACAGTGGCGGAGTGCTCGCTGTCTACTAGACGGGTGGTGCAACTACTGTTCAATCTTTCCGGAGTCTGACAGCTTTTCCTGGAGCTGCTCTATCTGGCGACGGTTGTCGTCGAGTTGCCTTTTTATTTCGTCAAGTCGCTCCAGCACGCCGTCGTTGTTGTCGGATGCCATGGCGTCGACGAAGATAGAGTTGATGAGCGACATGCCGATGATGCCGCCGCCAATCAGCAGGAGGCAGAAGTATGTGCGTACAAGGTGCATCCATACTGGATGCATTTCGCCAACGACAGCATTGGGGATTTCATACCACCCCTCGATGGTGAACATCTGGAAGACGGCATAGATTCCGTCGAGAGGGGTGCCGAAGTATTCAGGGGCCGCTTTGCTGAAAACAGCGCAGTTGAACATGGCAACGACAACGATAATCACAAAGTAGGCAAGCAGGAACGCCGCCGACTGCCGGAGTGCAAGGATAAAGCCCTTCCAGGTCTCCTTGAGACGGGGGAAATGGCGTGCCGTGCGGAACATCTTGAAAACACGTAGAGAACGTAGTGCAATGAGTATCTTGAGTGAGGCTATCTCAGGAACAAAATAGACAAGCAAGGAAGGGAGCGAGAGGAGCGTGACGGTGCCATCAAGAATATCCCAACCGTCTGTCCAGTATTTGCGGAACCCCTTCACCCTGTTTTTCACCACTATCTCGAGAAGAAAAAACAAGGTGCAGAGTATGTCGGCAATGCCGAGAAAGGAGTTCTCCAGTCCGCACTCCTGGACGAAGATGACCAAGATGTTGAGGATGACGACGGAGAGGGTAATCTTTTCGTTTAGGAATATTTTTCTCATTATGGAAGAAGATAGTGTTCTGGCAAAAAAGGTTATTCTGTGTACCAGTCCTTGAATTCGGCCACACGGGCCCGGCTTATGATAATCTTCTCCGGGGCAGGAACCTTGAGGATGACGTTCAGTTTGCTGAGAGGCCACAGGCCGATGGAGTCGATAGCCTTATGTGCGATGATGAACTGCCTGTTGGCGCGGAAAAAACGCGAGGGATCCAGCTGGCTGAATATGGTATCGAGAGGTTTGTCGACACTGTAGGAATCGTTGCCGAAGGTGACGATTCTCGATATTTTCTCGTCGAGGAAGATATAGGCTATGTCATTGACATCAAGAGGTATGAGCTTGTCGCAGAGAGGTATTAGAAAAAAAGACTTGTACTTCTTACGTTGCATCTCTTCCATCATAGACCTGATGCTTTCGGGACTGATGACGGCATTGGTGGTGCCTGAGAGCATGTCCAGCTTCTTCAGTGCACGCGTCAGGTCATCCTTGCTGATGGGCTTGAGGAGATAGTCAAGGCTGTTGACCTTGAACGCGTCGAGTGCATATTGGTCGTATGCTGTGGTGAAAATGATGGGACAGTTTATGGCGGCATGGTCGAAGATGTGGAAAGCAAGACCGTCGGCGAGGTGGATGTCCATGAAGACGAGTTCGATGTCGGTAGTATGGGAGAAGAATTCGACGCTCTCCTCTATTGACTGTAGGATGCGTACGACGCTGATACGGCTGTCAGCCTCGGCGAGCATTTGCTGTAGGTTTTGTGCTGCAATCTGTTCGTCCTCAATGATTACGGTCTTCATAATACTGTCTTTTGTTGATGATGGAAGCGGCCACGGAGGGGGGTATGACAGGAACTTCGACAGAGAAGATTCCATTGTTTTTCGAGATGTCGATTTCCTTGTCGCACAAAAGGCTGTAACGTTTTGCGAGGTTGGCGAGACCAAGACCCATACCAGAGGTGTTTTCCTGTTTAGGCTGGATAGGGTTGCTGACGCGGAAAGTATTGTGGTCGGTGGTGGAGAGCGTGACAGTGAGTGGGTGCCGGCTGCTGACAGTGTTGTGTTTCAGAGCGTTTTCGATGAGAAGCTGGATGCTGATAGGTATTATCTGATAGTGAAGAACGTCGGGGTTTATGTCACGCACGAAGGTGATGTTCTCGCCATAACGTATCTGAATCATCTCGCAATAGGACTTGACAAACTGGAGCTCCTGGTCAAGGTCTACGAGGTGGCGGCTCTGCATAATGTAGCGGTAGGAAGATGCAAGTTGCTGCAGGTATTTTTTCGCTTTGTTGTCATCGGATCCGATGAGTCCGCTGAGAGTGTTGAGAGAGTTGAATAGGAAATGTGGATCCAGCTGGTTCTCAAGTGCTTCGTATCGCACCATGAGGTTTTCGGTCTGGAGCTGTTCTTTCTCTATGCGTAGCTGCTGGTGACGCATGATATTGAAGAGGGTTAGGGAGATGAGTATGGCTATGACGGTAGTGACAATGTCGCGCGTCAGGTTGATGCTGTCATGATCTCTGAAGGGCTGGTCATTGTAAAGCAGGTCATAGAGCCATGCCAGAAGCAGGGATAGGGCAATGCCGACGACCAATGATGCAGTGGCGCCGAGAATGTATTTCCAGACCAGTGGTAGTCCACTCTTGATGATGGAGAATGAAAGGGCGAGGACGGCAAAGAGAATGGCGGTGTTGGATGCAAAAGCGAAGAGACTGTGGAAGTCGTCGTCGAGTATCCACCCCTTGTCGAGGTTGGTGAGCAGCATAAAGCCCGTCAGCAACAGGCCGCCGACAAGGGCAATCAGCAGCGCGAACCGGGTGCTGAAGATACGGGTGTTGTGAAGAACGAGGTGTTTGGGCGACAACATAAGGGCTTAGGGGGTGTGCTCTGTTGGATGGTCGTCGTAGTCGATGCGTAGTTTTTTCATCAAGGTGTCGCTGTGCTGTCTGGCGAGATGGATTTTCGCACCGTGAAGCTTGCGCTGGTAATTCTTGATATAAGTGGATATAGTGGCGGTGAGGAAATAGACACCGGCCTGAACCCAAAGGGTCATATATTCGGAACGGACAATTTCTAGGTTGCCTCCCATGGATGCAATCTTCACATACCCCTGAACCCCTGGCGTGGAGGGGAAAAGATAGCTGAAAAGGTAGATGATGCGGGGCATACTCTGCTGTGGCCACACCATGCCGCTGATAAAGAAGAGGATGAGACTGAAGAACACGAAGCAGAGCATGGGTGATATCTTCTGACGCACAAAGAGTGTGCCGATGGTCATGGCGAAGAAGACAACGGCGAGGACGAAAGGAAGCGCAAACTCGAGGATGGTGTAGAGGTTGCCAAGCTGAGGGAGATGGAACCATCGGGGGATGAACCAGAGGTCTAGGATGGTGAGTGGCACATAAATAAGGACGTAGCAGAGCGAACGTCCGAAGGTGACACGGTGGACGCTGCGTCTGCGAAGATGTGGCGGGATGACCTTGAGTGTATAGCGGTTTTCGTTGGCATCGCCCGAAAGTATGCAGATGCCGAGGAAGATGGTCTGGTGCAGGACCAAAATCATCAGTGCCGGCAACAGAAAGCTGCCGTAGCCGCCAGTGGGGTTGAAGAGTGTGTTGCTCTCGAACACGACAGGCTGCATCTGGATGGTGGCTTCCTCGTCGGTGAGACCCGATGCTTCGTAACGCTCGAGTTCTATGGTATGCATCTCGTCGATGAGGACGCTGTTGCCGCCAGTGAGGGCGGCCTTGTAGTAGTAGAATGAGCTCATGTCGCCAAAGACGACAACCCGAGCGGTGTGAAGTGCGGCAAGCTTCGACGAGAAGTCTTTGGGGAAATAGAAGATGGAACGCACCTGATGGTCCTTGAAGAGCGTTTTGGCTTCCTCGAGGTTGTTGCAGCGGTAGTGAACCGACAGCTCGGGAGTGGCGTCGATTTTGCGGATGAAGCGCTTGCTGACCTCGCAGGGCTGTTCGTCAACAACAGCCACAGGGAGATCCTCGACGCTTTCGTTGTGGTAGAAGCCGCAAAAAAGAAGAGGGTATATGATTGGGGCAATGAAGAAAATGAGCAGGACGGTGCTGTCGCTGAAGACGCGGCGCACCTCGATGCTGAACACCAACCATATATCTCTTAAAGTCTTTATCAAGCGAGTAGATGTTAATGGGTTAGGTTTTTGCGACATTCTTTCCGTCTCTCTGTTGCTGCCATTGGAGCATCCAGGCGGCAGGTATCAGGAGGATGCAGAAAAGAAGGAGGATGCAGAAGTGTGGCCAATAGTTAGAGAAGCCATTGTCAAAGATTGCTATGTCGCTGTAGTTGAGGAAATACTGTCTGATGGGATACAGCCATGCTATCCACTGGAAGACGTGGGGCATGCTGTCGATAGGAAACGAGAAACCGCTGAAAGAGAAACTCATGGCACTGTAGATGGCAGCGACACTCATGGCGAGGGGAGGGTCGACGACACATGACCCGATGAAGCAACCCACACATCCGGCGGCGACGATGAGGAGTATGCTGTTGAGGACCATGAGCATCCAGCTGCCCTCCATCGGGAAACCCATGAAACCGAACATGATGAGGTTGGCTAGCAGACAGAGAAACGAGTACCAGAGCATATATGGTATCACTTTGCCCAGCAGGGCTGCCAGGATGTTGCCACGGGCTTTGCGAAGCCAGCTCTTCACGGATCGCTCCTGACGCTCGCGGGCTATGGAGTAGGTGGTGTGCATGACCATGATGAACGCTATGATGGCAGGTATGAGGGTCGTCATCAGGTAGCTGCCATAGTTTATCCATGGGTTGCCGATGTTGCGTGTATCGTACTCCACGGGCTGGATAAGTCCCATTATCTGGTCGTCGCCAAAGCCTTTTTTCCGGTAGACTTCGCGTTGCACTGCGGCAGCAGCAAGCATACCCATGGTGGCTAGCTGCTTGTAGCTCAATGTGCCGGCGAGCATATAAGCCGAGTTGACGTAAAGTACGAAATGGGGGGCCCGGAACTGTAGAAGGTCGTTATAGGTCCCTTTGGGTATCTCGTAGAATGCGTAGATTTTGCCTCGCTGCATGGCTTTGCGGGCTTCGCTGTGGTTGTTGTAGACAGCAAAGACTTCGACACCTGGCGTGGAGTTGATTTCGTGGCAGATGCGGCGAGAGAGGTAGGTGCCGTCCATGTCGACAACAGCGATGGGGAGCCGCTGAGGCTGCCCTTGGCGTGTCATGAATGCGAAAATGAAGAATGCGACCACTATGCCCAAAGTGAGGATGATGGGATAGCGCGGGTTGTGGACTATGCGGCGCAGTTCTCTTAATATGACTCGTTGGAGCGGCATCAGTTTCTTTCAAGGATGGCTGTCATGCCAGGCCGGAGACCGTCAATCTTCTCTTGGGGCACGACTTTGACATCAAAGCTTTTGACATCGTATTGACCGAGGGTTTTGGTGGCACGCCAGGTGGCGTAGCTGGCCATGGCCTGAACACGGCGCACATCGCAGGTGAAGGTCTTGTCGTTCAGCGCCGGGATACGTACGGAGACCGTCTGCCCCGTTCTGATGTCCTGAAGCAGGTCTTCGCGGACGCTGAAACTGAACCAGTTGTCGGTGTCGTCTAGAATGGATGCCACCGGAGAGCCAGTGCCTACAAGGTCGCCGAGCTTGGCAAAAATCTCGACGACTACTCCGTCGACAGGGGCTATGAGGTAGCTGTCGTCGAGGTAACTCTGCACCTCGGCGACAGCACCGCCGGCACGGTTCACGAGTGCGGCGGCAGCATCGATATCCTCGCTTTGCGCACCCTCTTTGGCCATGAGATACTGCTGTTCGGCGGCGGCACAGTCCGCCTGGGCAGCGCGGTACTTGGCGTTGACTTCGTCGTACTGCTGTGCCGAGACGACCCCCTTGTCGTAAAGACCCTTGACGCGGTCGTACGACTTTTTGTAGACCTCTTCAGCGGCTTTGGCTTTCTGCCAGACCTGGTAAGCCATCTGTACTTGCTGTTGCCGGGCACCGCCCTGGGCTTTACGGCTCTGCGCACTGGCGGCTTTGCGCGCCGCCTTGGCCTGTATCATCTTGGCGTCAACCTGACGGCTGCTGATGTGCGCCAACGTGTCACCGGCCTTTACCAGGTCGCCTTCGGAGACAAAAATCTGGTCGATGTGGCCGGGCACCATGTTCGAGACACGGTATTCTGAAGCATCGGCCTCGCCCATGATAAGCTCTTTCTGGGGGTGAATGGCGAAGAGGCCGACGAGGGCGACAATGGCTACGGCACCTATGACGGCGGCGAGTCCTGCAAGTAGGGTTTTATTATTTTCTTTCATAATCAGTTGTCGATTTTTGAACCAAGTGCCTGTTTGAGGTATAGTGAGTTCATTTCTATTTCTATTTGGGCATCGAGGATTTCGCCTTGGGCCGAAATCCATGCGGTTTGGGCAGCCATGAGGTCACTGCTGCTGCACATGCCGGCCTTGAAGCTTTCCTCGGCGAGCTTGAGGTTCTCCTCGGCACCGACGAGGTTGCTCTTGGCCTGGTCGAGTTTCTTGTAGGCGAGCTGGAGCTCGAAGTTGATTTTGTTGACTTGAAGCTCTATCAGTTCCTTGGCTTCGTCTATTTGATAGTTTATCTCGCGACGTTTGGCCTTGGTGGCTTTTAGGCTGTAGATGGACCCCGGATGGAGGATGGGGATGTTGACGGCAATGCCGGCAAGGAATGTGCCGCCGAACTCGTTCTTGAAGCCGTCGAAGAGGTTCGGCCGCGAGACGAGGTAGCCTGCTGTGGCGACAATGTTGGGTTTGAGACCGGAAGCGGCTATTCGCTGGCTCTGTCGGGCAATGCTGTCGCTGATGCGTAGCATCTGGAGTTCACGGCGCTGTTGCCACACATCTTCGATGTCGATAACCTGCGGTGCTGCAAGCGTGAGGGTGGGGATGTTGTCGGTGACTTCATAGTCGGCCTCAAGAGGCAATCCGCAACGTTGGGCAAGCAGCATCTTGGCAAGGGCTAGACCGTTGGTGGCCTTGGTGAGCGACATCTGTGCCTCGTTGAGTTTGACGCGGACCTTGGCCAGGTCGCCCTTGGTGGCCATCTCGGCATCGACGAGCAGCTCGACGTTATGGTTCAGCGTGTCGAGGAGTGCGGCATACTTCTCGGCGAGCTCTTTTTTGTGTTTGACGCTGACAACTTGCCAGTAGGCTTCGTCGACGGCGATAAGGATTTCCTCGCGTTTCTTGTCATACTCTATGCCTGAAAGGTGGTTGACGAGGCGTGCGCTCTTGTAGAGGGCAAGGAGTTTGCCGCCCGTATAGATGGGTTGCGTTACGGTGGCAATGCCGAACATCGTGTTGCGTGTGTCTGTCTCGAAGCCGTTGGTTATCTCCTGTCCTACAGTGTTGAGGTCGGTGCTGAGGTCGGAGTTGGACACTATGCCGGTGAGTATGTCGCCTATTTCTTCTCCATACAGGGGAAGCTCCGAGGTACGCTCCCTGATGGAGGAATTGATGCTCTCCTGGACGGTGTTGCCCATGGAGTTGATGCGCTGCTTCTGCTCGTCGCTGAGGAGTTTGATGCTTTTCTCCATCCAGGTGTAGCCGCCGTTGGCAGAGACTTTGGGAAGCATCTGCCAGAGGGCTGCACGCTGGAGGTTGAGGGTCTCCGTGCGTTTCTCGTCAGCCATCTTCAGACTCTTGTTGCTCTCGAGAGCTCGGCTCCTGCACTCGTCGAGAGTGAGCAGGGTCTGTGCATTGGCGGCAGTCGAGAACAGCAGGAGGCAGAAAAATGATATTCGTCGAATCCTGTACATTGTCTTAACAAACATTAACTACTGTAAATCAGATGCATATAGTGATATTTCCATTTTTTTTCGAGCAACAAAAGTACAATAAAAAACAGAAATGCAATCATTTTTTTGCATCCAAATGACTCTAGTGGAACCTGAAGCGTTAAAGTTGAGTGCTGAAAGTCGCAAGCCAGTCGAAATCATGCTCATGGTCAATGCCCTCTTCGTTCCATAGTTTGGGGTCGACATAGATTTCGAGAAGCTTGGCGGACTGGTCGGGGAAGAGTTCCACCTGGTTGGCGACGGCGGGGACGAGGAGGCATTCGCCGGCATGAAGTGGCGTGATTGTACCAAGTGCATTGACAGCGGCGATGCCATCGGTGCAGAGATAGACGACGAAAGAGTCGAGTTGGGAGAAATCCTTGCGCAGGGGCTTGTCGAGGGCTATGAGGTTGGTGGAGAAATAGGGGCATTCGGCGAGAGGTGTGGTGCTGTTGGCACGGTAGGAGTAGTGGGTCCGTCCGTCGGCGGTGGGTCTGAAATCGATGGCGTCGAGCGCCTCGTCGGTGTGGAGTTGGCGCAGTTTTCCGTTGCTGTCGGAGCGGTTGTAGTCGTAGATGCGGTAGGTGGTGTCGCTCGACTGTTGGATTTCGGCAAGGAGAATGCCCTTGCCTATGGCATGGACACGGCCGGCAGGGATGAAGAACACGTCGCCGGCCTGGGGCTTGTCCACATGGAGTACATCTTCCAGTTTGCCGAGAGCGAGTGTTTTCAGGTATTCGTCACGGGTCAGCTCTTTCTCGAAGCCATCCACGATCTCCGAGCCCTGCTCCGCGTCGATGATATACCACATCTCGGTCTTGCCGTTCTCCAGGCCTCGGCGGCGTGCAAGCTCATTGTCGGGGTGTACCTGGATGGAAAGCCTGTCGGCGGCATCGATAATCTTGACGAGGAGTGGGAACTCGTTGCCGAAGTGCCGGTAGTTCTTTTCGCCGATAAGCTCGCCCATGTATATCTCGAGGACTTCGTTGATGGTGTTGCCTTCAAGGAATCCGCCTGCCACAACCGACTCGTTGTCTTTGAGAGCGGAGAGAACCCAAAGCTCGCCGCAGTTGGGAAGCGGAGTGTAGTCGAAGCCAAGGTTCTTTATTTTGTTGCCTCCCCAGATTTTGTTTTTGAAGAGGGGAAGGAATTTCAGAGGGTACAGTTTTGTTTCCAAGGGTTTTGTTGTTTTTGATTATCGTTTCTATAGTGAGTGGTTGTTGACAATTCGCCTTATTTCCCACGACCTGATATCGCGTGCCACTATCATGTGTTCCGGGTCGACAAGAATAAGGTATGGGAGGTGTTCTATCTGCATCTTTTCGACTACTTCGGCATCCCACAGCCGTCTGTCGTTGTCAATGTCAATGGCGATAATATTGATGCCTTGCAGTTGGCGGCGTGCTTCCACGACAGCATTACGACACTCGCGACACCATGACGCGCCGACGACAATGAGGTTGTAGCTGGTGTCTGTCAGGAGCGAGTCGGTGTGGAGTGTACGGTTCTGGGCTGTATGAAACACGATGTCTGGCATCAGAGTGTAACAATTAGAATCTGTCGGTTGTAGGTAGGCGGCGAGGAGTTTGTAATGGTATGCTGTGGTCGCGTCACCTGTCATGAGGCTTGCCAGCTCCGCTATGTCTGTCGGGTCGGAGAGTGGTAACAGGTATCTGTATACGAGTAGAGGGGCAAAGACTGCAGACTTGTTTTCTTCCACTTGAACCTTCAGCGATGATGCGTCGTAGCTCCCGTCGTCCTGACGGCATTGCTCGAGTGCATAGCGGAACTGGCTGTTGACACGGGAACCGGTTATGGCCGATTTTTCAGGGTCTGTCATATCGAAGCGAACAGCGATATCGCTGTTCTCCACGAAGAAACCGAGGCGTTGACCTTTTGTGGTACTCACCTCGGCATAGCAAGGCTGCGACACTTGTCCGCTGAATGATGCCATGCCATGTGTCGCTTTCCTCTGCATCTGCCGGGGCATGGTGTCGCCGTCGAAGAGCGTCAGCGTCACTTTCCCTCGCGGCTGCGACGCAAACGATACGTTGACGCTGAATGACTGTGCCAGCAGCGACGAAGCTCTCCCTATCAGGATGACAAGGAGCAGCACCCTCATCGTGTCTTGCCAAAGGTGGCTGATGAGGAGCATCGTTTTTCTATTCTCTATTTCCAATCGTCAATAGGTGCGGTAAGTGGAGCCGTTCTTCTTGTTGTTGCCGCGCACTTTGTAGTTGTTGTTGATTTTCTTTGAGTTCTTGTGTTTTGAACTGTACATTGTGTCGGAGGATGACTTGCATGAGGTCATGCTCCCACAGATGCCGGTCATCGCAACGACCAGCAGAAGCGACATGATGACACTGAGAGTTTTTTTCATTTTTTTTCTTTATTATTACAGTTTGGGATTTATACTATTGTTTGATGAATACCTGGTTTTTCTTCCCCTCTTGGGTCTTGATGCTGACGATGTAGATGCCGTGGCGGAGAGAGGCAATGTCGATGGTGGTCGAGGGCTTTGTCGTGTGGCCGGAGAGAAGGGTGCGTCCTTGCATGTCAGAGATGCTCCAGTCGCCGATAGGTAGGTCGTAGGCTATGGTTAACTCGCCGTGTGCGGGGTTGGGATGTAGGGTGAATGTCGCCGGTGAGGCATCTATGTCGTGGATGCTGGTGACGTCGGAGCTGTCGCAGCGGAAGATGGCGCGGAAGGAGGTGTCGCGCGTGACGGTGACGACACGGGGGTTCTGGTTGGTGCCGTCGCTCCAGTTGACGAAAGGACAGAGAGAG
>JAFSKP010000121.1 GCA_017448905.1 Bacteroidales bacterium
CCACGTTTTTTCTGCTTGTCGTACACGCAGGTACACTCATAAAGGCAATAGGTGCCGTGGATGCATCTGAGTTCTGTTCCTGGTCTGCGGTGCTTCACCGCCCATTCTGGATGTGCCATAACTGTATTTGGTTTGATGTATTACGTATATAACGTAATACATTAAACAAAATTGTGTGGGAAATGTTAAATATTTATAAATGAAAATTAAATAGTTACAATGGACAGTCTCGTTTACCCGTATGTATTACGTGAAAAATTGGGAAGTTATGGATAAAGCAATATCATAGTACTTTCACTAATTATAGTGAGCAGACAACTGTTTTTTGGTTATTTTTCGTGATGCGCCGCCACTACGAAAGGCAGTATCTTTGCATTAAGAAACAACAAAGTATTTTTGCCATTAAAAAGTGTGTAAAATGTTGGTTGTTATTTAGTTTTATGGATTAATAATGGAAACAGGCGTCCGTCGAAGGCCGCCTGTTTTTTTTGATTGCGGAAAAAACGAAAACATTAAAAAAGGCGAAAAAGTTTGATGTTTCATTCATTTATCGTATTTTTGCAACGGTTTGCTTGATATACTAACCAAGCAAAACTATTGTTAATGAATACATTCACTTGTCAAATTGCTGTTTGACAAACAACAACTCAACAAATAAACAGTTCAACAAATCAACAAAGATATTTACAATATGCAAAACATACGCCAAATCACCGATGATCTTTATTATGTAGGAGCCAGCGACCGCAAGCTCGCCCTTTTCGAAAATGTATATCCCGTACCACGTGGAGTGTCGTACAACAGCTACCTGCTGCGCGACGAGAAGACAGTCCTCTTCGACACCGCCGACAGCGCCGTGCGCGAACAGTATTTCGAGAATGTAGCCGCAGCACTCGACGGTCGCAAGCTCGACTATCTTGTTGTCAACCACATGGAACCCGACCATGCCGCACTCCTCGCCGACCTCCTGCTACGCTACCCCGAGACAACCGTCGTCACCACCGCCAAGGCGGCACAGATGATGGAGCAGTTCCTGGGAAAGCAGGCGGCTCGCCTGCAGCTAGTCAAAGAGGGCGACCAGCTCGCCACCGGCCGCCACACCCTCACTTTCGTCATGGCCCCAATGGTCCACTGGCCCGAAGTGATGATGACTTACGACCTGACGGACAAGATACTCTTCTCGGCCGATGCCTTCGGCACCTTCGGAGCATTGAACGGCAACATCTTCGCCGACGAGGTGAACTTCGACCGCGACTGGCTTGACGACGCCCGCCGCTACTATATCAACATTGTGGGCAAATACGGTGTACAGGTGCAGAATGTGCTGAAGAAAGCCTCTGCCCTCAGCATCAACATGATATGCCCTCTGCATGGCCCCATCTGGAGACAAGACCTTGCCTATTTCATCGGCAAGCACGACACTTGGAGCAGCTACCGTCCCGAAGAGGAGGGTGTGCTGGTCATCTACGGCAGCATCTACGGCCACACCGCCTCAGCCGCCGAGAAGATGGCAGCCATCCTCGCCAGCCACGGCGTGAAAGGCATTGCCATGTACGACGCCAGCCACACCGATGCCAGCCAGCTCGTCGCCGAATGCTTCCGCTACAGCCACATCGTCCTCGCCTCCTCCACCTACAATGCCGGCATCTTCACCCCCATCGAGAACCTCCTGCACGACCTCAAGGCCCACAGCTGGCAGAACCGCACCGTCGCCATCATCGAGAACGGCACCTGGGCGGCACAAAGCGGCAAAGCGATGCGTACAATCCTCGAAGAGATGAAGAACATCACCATCCTCGGCGAAGACCTCTCGCTGAAGTCCGCCATGAAGGAGAGCCAGCTGCAAGACCTCGAATTCCTCGCCAACCTCATTGTCGCAAACCTGACGGTTAGTGAATAGTGATTAGTGAATAGTGATTAGTGACCAGTGATTAGTGACCAGTGAATAGTGAATGGTGACACGAGTAATTTCAATTTTCAACTTTGACTTCGTCCACGCTCCTTCATCTCGGCAAAACTCAAGCAAGCTTGGCTTTGAGCTCGATTTTCGGAGCTTCCAATTTTCAATTCCCATGAACACCCATAACCAGAACGCCCTTTTCAAACTCACCTACGGTCTCTACGTCCTCACCGCCCGCGAAGGCGACAAGGACAACGGCTGCATCATCAATGTGGCTCCGCAGCTGACGGACACACCGCAGCAGATGCTCGTCTCAGTCAACAAGCAGAACTACACCCACGGCATGATTGAGCGCACGGGTCTTTTCAACCTCTCGCTGCTCACCGAGCACACCCCGATGAAAGTCATCCAGCATTTCGGCTTCCAAAGCGGCAAGGATGTCAACAAGTTCGCCGACTGCGAGGTGGAGATGCGCTCCGCGAGCGGCCTCCTCTACCTGCCTCGCTACACCAACGCCTACCTCAGCGGCAAGGTCAGCCAGACCGTTGACCTTGGCACCCACACCCTCTTCATCGCCGAAATCACCGAGTCGGTGCTGCTGGGCAACGACCCGTCGCTGACCTACGACTATTACCACCGCAACATCAAGCCCAAGCCTGCAGCCCCCGCCGCCTCAAGCGAAGGCAAGGCGTGCTGGGTCTGCCAAACCTGCGGCTACGTCTACGAAGGCGACGAGATGCCCGACGACTTCATCTGCCCCTGGTGCAAACACGGCAAGAGCGACTTCATCAAGATGGAGTAAAATGCCTACCACCAGACACAAGAAGTTGAACTACTTAATAAGTATATCGTATATGACAATCATTGACCATCCCACACAAAGGGCGATACTGAAAGACATGCTCCCAGGGTATTTTGGCGACATGGTGAAAGCCGTCGTCGACATCAGCCGCAAGGTGATAGGTGTCGATGCCGAGTTGCATGCCGACATAGAGCAAGCACTGCTGGAGACAGGCTCCAAGCAAGGCGACCTTTGGGGTATAAATCTCTACCCCGACCTATCCGAAGAGGATTTTATCGAGTTTGACTCGCTGATTAACATCCGGCCAACGCAAGGCAACCGCAGCCGCGATGTCCAGGATTCCGACACAAGGGAAAAGATTGTAGAAACGGTCAACTATCTATTGACAGTATGATGGAGTATCAACACAAGGACTTGGCAGCAGGCCGCTGGGCAGAAATGCCACTGGCAGAACAGATGCTGAACATAGGCAGCGAGGTGTCGCGCGCCAACCGATGGAAGAGCAAAGGCAACATAGAGCAATGCCGCCGCGCCGCCGACCGCACGTTGGAGTTGTTGTCGCTCACCATCGACGCCCAGCGCGGCAAACACTGCCTCGGCGAATTCACCCGCCTCTACGAAGTCCTTGCCGACTGTTACTACGGCGACAACTACTACCAGACCGACCCTGCCAAGCTGCAACACAGTTTCGACATTTTCTATGCCTCGCGATGAGCAAAGAGGCGATAAAAATTTCATCACCGCTATCAGCTGCCGACAGCAGGGGTTTGTATCGATCCCCTTCACTGTCTGGCGGCGCCACCACGGGCTTGATATTCAAGGTCGAGCTTGCCGATGCGCCAAGTGAGGCCAAAGGTCACGTAACGCGAACTAACGTGACTTGAACTGTTGGATGCGTATGTCGGGGCGGTGACTATCTCGCTGTTAAGGTTATTATTGAGCAGGTCGCTGAAGTAGCGGGCTCGCTCGGAGGATGAAATGTAGCGGTATCGGCTGGTGGTGTCGCAACCGTCGGTCAGGACAATGTCACCATCGCCATTGTCCGAAGCGTGGCTATGGCTACCCGCAAGATGAATGTTGAATTTCAGGCGGTCGCTGTTGCGCACATAGCTGAACCAGGGTAAGAGGTAAGGTCGCGTGTTGCCGCTCAATCCCAGCAGCCACAATTCGCTGGTTCGCAGCTTGGCCGAGGTGACGATGTTGATGATATGCTTGCCCTCCTCAACCATATATTTGGCAGAGGGGTTCTTGATGACCTCGATGCGGGCCAGCGCCTCGGCGGGCATACTTTCGAAGAAGGCCTTGAGCATCTCACCGCTCATGCCGGTCGGGTGGCCGTTGAACCATACTTCCACCTGCTCCGTGAGATATTCAAAAAGGACACAGGTACAAACAAAACCCTGCATTTGACCCTGGTATCTCCTTATGGGGTGGTTTCCGGAAAGAACACCTCCATATTACAAAATGTAATAACAATGGATGACTTGTTTAATGGATGAGTGCTTATGGACTGTTCTCTTCTCTCGATAGAAAATTTGGTGGGATTTGCCAAAATTGACCAGAAAATTTGGTGGGATTTGAAAAAGCATGTATCTTTGCAGCATACTTGGGGCACAGTCGTCTCGCCTGTAACTCTGACAAAAACAGTCAATAACAAAGTTGTTATATGGATTATATAAATGCTATATTTATATATTTTAAGTACATTTTCATCCATTTAAATGTATAATTGTACTATTTAAAACATAAACTGGGATGACGGATTATTACGAGTATTCAATACCGGAGCTGGTGCAGATGCTGGGGGAACGCTTTAAGGACTATCGCATGCGCTCTAAAATGAGACAAAAGGATGTGGCAGAACGTGCCGGCCTCACAGTAAGCACCGTCCATAAGTTTGAGAATGGACTTGCTCCCAACCTCTCTATCAGCACATTCCTTCTGCTGATGAAGGCCATCGGGTGCATCAACGCGCTTGATGGCTTGATGCCTGAACTTCCCGAATCGCCCTACATGATCGATGACAAAGGGAAGAAGGTACAGAGAGTGCGACACAAGAAAAGCTGAAAGACTTGGATTATGGAAAAATATTTAGACTGACTGGAGGTTCATAGTTATATGACTACACGGATATTGAAGGTGATGTTATGGGGCCGTGAGGTGGGTCGACTCTGTATCGACCAACGTCGAGAACTGCCTTATTTTGAATTCAGTCGTGAGTGGGTCGAGACGGGGCTGGACATCTCGCCGCTGAACGCATCCATCAAGATGCCGCAGAACCTGCGCCCGATATATGGTGCCTCGGAGAAAATTTACCAAAAACTGCCTCCATTCCTGGCTGACTCGCTTCCTGACACATGGGGTAACGAGCTCTTTGAGCAATGGCGACGGCAGCAGCGCATAAAACCAGGCGACATCACCCCGCTGGACAAGCTGGCGTTCATCGGCAAAAGGGCAATGGGCGCACTGGAATTCCAACCTGAAACATCGGAGTTCGCATCCAGGGAAAGCCTAAATCTGAAAGCGCTAACCACGCTTGCCAACCAGATTTACGAGCGGCGTGGACAGATGCATATTAATCCTGGGGAGTCCACCACCTTGCAGTCGCTGCTCGCCGTTGGCACCTCTGCCGGCGGTCGGCAGCCTAAAGCCATCATTGCCATCAACCGTGAGACGGGCGACATCCGTAGCGGACAGGTCGGCGACCTGGATGACCACGAATACTGCATCTTGAAGTTCGGCATCCGCGACCGTTCGACGGCAGAACTGGAGATGACATACTATGAGATGGCAATACAGGCTGGCATCCGTATGATGCCCTGTTGGCTGATAGACGTGGAGGGCGAGAAGCACTTCGTCACCAGACGCTTCGACCGTAATGGCAACAAGAAACTCCACATGCAGACGCTGGCAGCTCTCTACCCTGAGGCTGACAGCTACGAGCAACTGCTGTGGGTGTGCCGCAAGATGCGCCTCTCAGAACTCGACAGTGAGGAGGTTTTCCGCCGCATGGTGTTCAACATCCTGGCCAATAATACCGACGACCACAACAAAAACTTCTCATTCTTGATGAATGAACAGGGACTCTGGCGTCTTTCCCCCGCCTACGATATGACATACATCTTCAACACGGGTGGATTTCTGCCCGAAACACACCATTGCCTGATGGTTCGCGGAAAACTCACTGACATCACACTGGAAGACGCAATGCAGTTGGCAAGAGAGAACGGTATCCGCAAGGCTGAGATTATCATCCGCAGGGTGGCAGATTCGTTGAGACATTTCCGGACAGTGGCGACAAAATACGGTGTTACTGAACAATGGATCGGCAGGGTGGAGGCAACTATTGTCGAACACCTGAAGACATGGGGCGAATGGAAGGAGGAAACCCCTCCTGCTGAACTGACCATAAAAGGACATACTATTTCGGAAATCCATATTGAACAGCAATATAAAGGTAACTATTGTCTACAGGCCAGAGTTGACGGCGCCAACAGGAAATACATTATCCGAAAAGGCACATCAGAGCATGATGCCATAACAAGGACCGGACTTGCGAATCTGGCCGAGGAAACGGTGCGGGAGCTTGTTTCCCGGCTTTTAATATGAAATATGGTGAAGTGAAGCGCCGCGAAAAAAGTTGGGCTTCCGTATCCCATATCAAGAATTTTATCTATCTTTGCAAACATGAGTTGAGTTTTGGTCTGGAATCTATATAGTGTCATCACCCCTGAGAATATTGCCGATTTTCTGCTGTCAAAGGAATAAAAAGGCCTTTCGGGCAATAAACACATGAATGTCGCGTTACTCAACCAGATTATTAACCCCCTAAAACAATAAAGACAATGGAAAAATACGAATGCAAAATCTGCGGGTATGTCTACGACCCCGCAAAAGGCGACCCTGACAACGGCATCGCTCCTGGAACTAAATTCGAAGATCTCCCCGCCGACTGGGTCTGCCCCCTCTGCGGCGTAGGCAAAGAAGACTTTGAAAAAATGAGTTAATGCGTGAGTGCGTTATTGCGTGAGTAGGTTGCGCAGTCAAAAACTAACGCACTAACGAATTAACACATTAACACATTAACATATTAACACATTAACACATTCAATACCATGCTTAACAAAAAAGTATCCGACCTGCTCAACGAGCAAATCAACAAGGAGCTCTACAGCGCCTACCTCTACCTCGACATGAACAACTACTTCGACAAACGCGGTCTCAGCGGATTCGCCAACTGGTACATGATCCAGGCCCAGGAGGAACGCGACCACGCCATGCTCATCTACAAGTATATGCAGAACAACGACTGCCCCATCAAGCTGAATGCCATCGCCATGCCCGACAAGGTCTTCAAGCAGGACATGGACGTGCTGAAAGCCGGCTTGGAGCACGAGGAGTATGTCACCGCCAGCATCCACACCATCTACGACGCCGCCTACAAGGTGAAGGACTTCCGCACCATGCAGTTCCTCGACTGGTTCGTCAAGGAGCAAGGCGAGGAGGAGACCAACGCCCGCGACATGATCACCAAGATGGAGCTTTTCGGCAGCGACCCCCGCAGCCTCTATATGCTCAACCAGGAACTCGCCGCCCGCACCTACAGCGCCCCCAGCCTGGTACTCGACTAACGGCATCATATAATTGACAAGGTCGATTTTCTGGAATACAATCCAAGAAAAATATATAAAATTTGGATTATATTCCAGCTTTTTTATATCTTTGCATCGTAAAAAGCGGTGTTATGATACTGAGAAAATTGGATTATAGTATTGAACAACAGTTATTCAAGGGGAAGGCAATTATCCTTGTCGGCCCACGACAAGTTGGGAAAACGACTCTGTTGAGAGAACTTGTGGCACGAAGCGACCGTCGTGTGCTGTCGCTCAATTGTGACGAGCCTGAGACGCAGGCCATGCTTACCAATACCAATGTGGCCAAACTGAAGGGAATTATAGGAGACCACAAACTGGTGGTGATTGACGAGGCTCAGAAGGTGGACAACATAGGACTTACGCTGAAACTCATCGTGGACAATATCGAGGGGGTGCAGGTGGTGGCTACCGGTTCTTCGGCTTTCGAACTGCGCAACCGTCTCAATGAGCCTCTCACCGGACGCAAATTCGAGTATCAGATGTATCCTATTTCCTGTGGAGAGATTATCGACACCTATGGATTGCTTGAGGAGCGTCGAACACTGGAGAACCGCCTTGTCTACGGTAGTTACCCTGACATCGTGACGCACCCTGAAGCGGCACGCCGATACCTGACCGACCTCACTCAGAGCTACCTCTACAAAGACATCCTGTCGCTCAACGATGTGCGAAAACCCCAATTGCTCGACCGACTGCTACAAGCACTTGCTTTCCAGGTGGGCAGCGAGGTGTCGACCAACGAACTGGCCCGGACGCTACAGACCGACAACAAAACCATCGACAAGTATATCGACCTGCTGGAAAAGTGCTATGTCATCTTCCGCCTCGGCGGTCTCAGCCGCAACTTGCGCACCGAGCTGAAGCGAGCCAAGAAGATATACTTCTACGATAACGGCGTCCGCAACGCCATCATACAGCAGTTCGCCCCCGTGCAGATGCGCAACGACATAGGAGCCTTGTGGGAAAACTTTTTCATCGTCGAGCGCATGAAGCGCAACCACTACGCCGGTCATTACTGCAACAGCTACTTCTGGCGCACCTCATTGCAGCAGGAGATAGACCTTGTCGAGGAGGCCGACGGCGCGATGACAGCCTTCGAGATGAAGTGGAACCCCGCCAAGAAAACCCTGTTCTCAAAGAGTTTCCTAGAAGCCTACAACGTCAAGGAAACCGTGGTTGTCACACCCGACAACTATCTTGACTATCTGTTGTAAGGCATTCTTGCGGCCAGCACTTCTAGCTCGCCGCCCACACCTACAGCGCCCCCAGCCTGGTGCTCGACTAAGGCACATGTGGTCAACATAGCCGACGACGCAAATAACCAAACATGACTTCGATGAACGCGCCTCGTGATACAAGGCGCGTTTTTTTTGCTCCTTTTGTTGCCCGAAAAGTGAGGTGTGAATTATTTTTAGTATCTTTGTAAATTATTTCAATCGTATTATGCAATTCAAAGATATTGAAGGACAAGCCATTATAGCAAATCGTCTGACCCAAATCATAGATCAGGGAAGGGTCAGCCATGCACAGTTGTTCCTTGGCGATACCACATCAGGCTCGCTGGCCTTGGCAATAGCTTATGCCCAATACCTTAACTGCAGCAACCGTCAGCACTTCGACCATGGCGACCTCAAGTCCGACTCTTGCGGACAATGCCCTTCGTGTCAGAAATTCCAGCAGCTGTCGCACCCCGACCTGCATTTCTTCTTCCCCAATGCCGCCATCGAAAAGTTGAAGAACGCCAGCAGCGTCTCTTCTGCCGACTACCAGACGGACTTCCGCGAATTCCTTTCGAAAAACAACCAGTGTGGCAGTGTCGACCAGTGGTACCAGCACATTGGTATTGAAAAAAAACAGGCCATCATTCGCGACAGCGATGCCAACAACCTCGTTCATGCCCTTTCTCTCTCCTCATACGAGGGCAACTACAAGATGGTCATTGTCTGGATGGCAGAGAAGATGCATCCAGTCATGGCCAACAAAATCCTCAAGACACTGGAGGAGCCCAATCCCAAGACCCTTATCATACTTGTGGCTGAGAGCAGCGAGCGGCTGCTCAGCACCATCATTTCACGCACACAGCTGGTTCGCATCCCCTCCCGCGCGGACATCGTTCGCTTTGTCGACGACGACTTCCCGCAACTCTACGTCACCTGGATGCGGCAGCTGTTCAAACTCAACATGTACACACTATCGCAGTGGGTCGAGGCCATGCACGTGCGTACGCGCGAACAGCAGAAGCAATTCCTCTACTACGCCCAAGACGCGCTGCGCCATTGCTTTCTCCGCTCCAATGCAGGGCTTCCGCTCACCATGGATTTCGGCGACGAGAAGTTCAACTCTTCCTTCCCGTCCATGATTACGCAACGCAACATAGAACGGCTCAACGATGCCTTCGACCAGGCTATCTACGCCGTAGAACGCAACGCTTACTCCAAGATGGTCTTCATGGAACTCTCGTTCCGTATCAGCAAAGCATTGAAAAAAAGATAATAATCTGTGAAGCAATATGGACCGCGGCCGCATCAGTCACCATGGTATCTACCACTCCACAGCTCACCATAAACAACATCATCATATATAACTATCAGGTTCCGTGAATAACAACAAGAAAGACAAGAATACTGACAATAATCAGCAGAAGAAAAACTTCAGGGAGAAGAATCAGCACGAGGAGAAAACGGTTTCCGGTGCTGTTCCTGAAACTGCTGACGACGACGTGGCTTCGGCCGAGGAAATCGAGGAATTTATCCGTAGCCGCAAGAAAGAACGCGAAGCAGGGCGACGCCACGACTACCACCAGCCTGACGACGAGGTACCTACCGACTTTGCCGCCAACGAGAGCGCCATGGATCCATACCTGGAACCAGACCCTACACTCCCCAAGGTGGTATACAAGGAACCTCTCTACCTCTCACGTGGCTGCAACCGCTGTCCTGAGGCCTACGTCCCGGTCACCGAGACCGAGTTACGCAGCTGCTGCAAGGTGGGTTCGTGCAACTGGATGAAGGACATACGCCAGCCCATGGAGAAGCCTTTCAGCTGTGTCGAGGTCCGTTTCAAGAACAACCGCAAGGAGTTCTTCCGTCTCCCCGACGGCATCGACGTCAGCGACGGCGATGTTGTCGCTGTCGAAGGCATTCCCGGCCACGATGTTGGCATCGTCAGCCTCACCGGCGAGGTGTGCCGCATACAGATGCTCAAGAAGAAAGTCAACCCCGAGTCGGAGAACATCAAAAAGCTCTTCCGCCGAGCCAAAGCCAGCGACATAGAGCGCTGGACTGCCGCCATCAAGGACGAGGAGAGCACGCTCAAAAAGTCACGCCATATCGCCGAGGAACAAGGTCTGTCGATGAAAGTCAACGACGTGGAGTTCCAGGGCGACCACTCCAAGGCCATCTTCTACTATACTGCCGACGACCGTGTCGACTTCCGTAACCTCATCAAAGTCCTCGCCGACCAGTTCCATGTCCGCATCGAGATGAAGCAAATCGGCGTAAGGCAGGAGGCCGGCAAGGTAGGGGGGCTCGGCACCTGCGGCCGCGAGCTATGCTGCAGCACATGGCTCACCAATTTCAAGTCTGTCACCACCGGCGTGGCCAAGGCACAGCAGATATTGCCCAACCCGCAGAAACTCGCAGGGCAGTGCGGCAAGCTGAAGTGCTGCCTCAATTTTGAATACCCTGTCTATGTCGACGCTCTCAAGGATTTCCCGCCCGCCAACACCCCCATACGGTTCAAGAAAGGACTGGCTCTTTACAGGAAGACCGACGTCTTCCGCAGAATCATGTGGTATGTCTACGAGGGACAGAACGACCTTTACGCCCTGAAGGTCGACGATGTCAAGAAGCTCATCGAGATGAACCGTAACCAGCAGTATCCCGAGCAGCTTGAGGACTATGTCGTCGAACTCATGTCTACCGCTGCCCTCGAGCAGGAGTCCAATGCCGCCGAATTCGAACGCGAGATCCAGCTCCTTGCTGACGATGGTACAAGCTCCAGCGGTGCGGGTAGAGCTGACAATGAGGGTGGCAAGCAATACTCCAGTGGAGAACGGAAAGCAGGAAACGGAAAGCGGAGAACGGAGAACGGAGAGCGGAGAGCGGAGAACAGGTCGCGAGGTCCCCGTGACAATAACCGTTCGCGAGGTCCCCATGACAACAACCGTCAACGCCAGCCCCGCGGCAACAACCCCAAAAACGACAAGACATGAAGGCAAGAGCGTTGAAACCATTCGCTGTGGTCTGTCTACTGACGCTTATGGCCGCTTGCGACAGCAACATCCTTTTCAATGAGGAGAGACGTGTCGATGAGCAGGGCTGGAACTATGCCGACAGCCTTGTGTTCAACTACGAGGCCGACGATACCGCCAGGACAAACCTCTGCTGTATTGACATACGCAACCTTGACGACTATCCGTATTCAAACATCTACTTCAATATCAAGACAATCTATCCGGATGGCAGGGTGGCTATCGATACCAATCTGCAGTTCATACTGGCCGAGAAAAACGGACGTTGGTTAGGACGCAAAAGCGGCCGCTACGTCGACGGACGTTACCCTTTCTGCTATTTCAAGTTCCCCCAGACTGGCATGTACCAGTTTGTCGTCACGCACGCCATGCGCGACACCACCCTACCCGGAATAAGGGACGTGTCGTTCGTTATCATGACGCAATGACATGTAACCAAATAAGGACAAGTCGCTGCCACTTCAGATGGCAAACCATTACAATCACCAAATACCAATCCCGTGGCTCAATACAAGAAAAAAAGCAAGAAAAGTTCCAAGAAGAACAATGGAAGCAGGGGAGTCCGCATCGTGTGGATCTCTTTTGCCGCGTTCTGGGTGCTGCTGACGCTCTTCTTCACCATGCTCTCGATGGGATGGCTCGGATTCATGCCATCGTTCGAGGAGCTTGAGAACCCTCGCTCCAACCTTGCCACCGAGGTGTGGTCTGAAGATGGTCAAATCATAGGCTATATCGGTGTCGAGAACCGTTCTAACCTTACTTACAGCCAGATAACGGACCGAGGACGCAATATGAACCTTGTCCACGCTCTTGTTGCCACCGAAGATGTGCGTTTCTACAGACATGCTGGTATCGACGCGCGCAGCCTGGTGCGTGTCTTTTTCAAGACCCTTGTCGGACGCCACAGCAGCAGCGGCGGGGGCAGCACCATAACGCAGCAGCTGGCCAAGAACCTCTTCCCTCGTGAGCGCAAGTCAAAACTCGGCCTTGTACATTCGAAATTCAAAGAGTGGGTGGTTGCCGTCAAGCTCGAGCACAACTACTCGAAGGAGGAAATCATCGCAATGTACCTCAACACTGTCGATTTCGGCAGCAATGCCTATGGTATCGAGACTGCGGCGCACACATTCTTCGACAAGGCTCCCTCGGACCTCTCCGTCGACGAGGCTGCGGTACTCGTGGGTCTTCTGAAGGCCCCGACGAGCTACAGTCCGGTACTCCATCCCGAAAATGCCCTGCGTCGCCGCAATGTCGTCCTCTCGCAGATGAACAGTTATGAAGATCCTGCCACTGGGGAAAAATACCTCAGCGACGAAGAGTTCGACAAGCTCAAGGAAAGGAAAATCGACATGAGCCACTACCGCCCCATAAGTCATAACGACGGGCTTGCGCCCTATCTGCGGGAATATATCCGCAACTATATGAAGGACTGGTGCGGCAGTCACAAGAAAAGCGACGGCTCGTACTACGATGTCCACAAGGACGGTCTCCGCATCTACACCACTATCGACTCGCGTCTGCAGCTCCATGCCGAGCAGGCGGTGGCCAAGCACATGAAGGAGGTCATCCAGCCGGCTTTCTTCAAAGAGCTGAGTCGCCGCGGCGGCGACCCCTTCAACAAGCTCACCAAGGAGCAGGAAGAGCGTTTCATAACCCAGGCCATGAAAGCATCCGACCGCTACTACCAGATGAAGCAGGATGGCGTCTCCGAGAGCGAAATCAAGAAGTTCTTCAAGGAGCAGAAAGTCGACATGCGTGTCTTCTCCTGGAATGGTCCTGTCGATACCGTGATGACACCTTGGGACTCATTGCTCTACGTCAAGAAGTTCCTCAATGCCGGACTGATGTCAGTCGAGACAGGCACAGGGCATGTCAAGGCATACGTGGGGGGCATCAACTACCGCTACTTCAAGTACGACAATGTCATGCAGAGCCGTCGTCAGGTGGGTTCTACATTCAAGCCCTTTGTCTATACCATGGCCCTGCAGGATCTCGACATGAACCCGTATACGCTCGTGCCCAATGCGGAGGTGTGTATCGACGACTGGTGCCCACGCAACTCAAGCCACCAGCGCGAGGGCGAGATGGTTACCCTCAAGTGGGCGTTGGCCAACTCCATCAACTGGGTCTCGGCCTACCTCATGAAGGCCGGTGGGCCCGGTGGTCCTAACATGGTCATCAACATAGCCCGCAAGATGGGCGTGACCAGCCCCATCGACCCGGTGCCGGCCATCAGTGTCGGAGCGGCTGAAATCACCGTATATGAGATGACCGGAGCCATGTCGACGTTTGCCAACCAGGGCGAGTATGTGCAGCCCATCTTCATCACGCGCATCGAAGACAACAAAGGCAAGGTGCTTGAGACCTTCACCCCCGAGCGACGCGAAGCCATAAGCCCCCGCATAGCGTGGATGATGATACAGATGATGAAAGGCGTCGTCGACAGCGGCACTGGCGCGCGCCTCCGTGGCTCACAGTTCAAGCTGTCATACCCTATGGCAGGCAAGACCGGCACTACGCAGAACAACAGCGACTGCTGGTTCGTGGGCATCACACCCAAGCTCACCACTGTGGTATGGACCGGAGGCGAGCTTCGCTCCATCCATTTCCGCAGCATGGAGTACGGACAGGGAGCCCGCCAGGCGTTGCCCATTTTCGGACATTACATGCGCTCGGTCTACGACGACAGGGTGCTTAACTTCTACCGTGGCGACTTCACCAAACCCGATTTGCCCGACGAGGACTTTATCTGGGATGAGAGCATATACCAGCAGGAACTGCTTGAAGAAGCCGACGATGAATATTCAACGACAACAAACTGGTAAAGCCACCCGTCAACCATGCCAAACCTTTTCGGCCAGACATTAGAGCAGCTCCAGGAACTCTGTCTGCATGAGGGCTTCCCGAAGTTCACTGCCATGCAGCTGTGCGACTGGATGTACAAGAAGCGGGTCACCGATTTCGATTCGATGACAAACCTCTCCCTCAAAATCCGGGCGCGTCTTGGTGAGCTTGGAACGGTCGGTCGCTCCCTTCCCGTCGACTGCCAGACCTCTGTCGATGGCACCAAGAAGTACCTCTTCCATACCGGCACGCAGGCATCCCCGTCTGCGACAGTTAATGTCGGGGACCACGATTATATCGAGTCAGTCTTTATCCCCACCTCCGACCGCGCCACGCTGTGCATCTCATGCCAGAAAGGCTGTAAGATGGGGTGCAGCTTCTGTGTCACCGGCCGCCAGGGTTTCCATGGCTCGCTGTCCGCTTCCGACATCCTTAACCAGCTCTTCTCTATCCCTGAGAGCCAGCGACTCACCAATGTGGTGTTCATGGGCATGGGTGAGCCGATGGACAACTACGAGGCGGTAAGGCAAAGCCTCGAGGTGCTCACCTCTTCATGGGGCCTGGCTTGGAGCCCACAACGCATCACCGTGAGTACCGTCGGCATTATCCCCTCTCTGCGCCGTCTCCTCGACGAGACGCGTTGCCATGTGGCCGTCAGCCTCCATAACGCCGTTCCTGCCGAACGGGAAAGGCTCATGCCTGTGGAGCGTGCCTATCCCATTTCCGATGTCGTCGCCCTCCTCCGTCAATACGACTGGCACGGTCAGCGACGCATATCGTTCGAGTATATCATGTTCCGGGGCATCAATGACGATATCGCGCATGCCGCCGCCTTGCTAAACCTGCTGCGTGGACTGCCATGCCGTGTCAACCTCATACGTTTCCATACTTCTCCCGACATGCCATATCGTACGAGCTCCGACCAGGCCATCGACTCTTTCAGCAGCTACCTCAACAGCCACGGCATCACCTGCACCTTGCGTGCCTCGCGTGGCGAGGACATAATGGCAGCATGTGGCCTCCTTGCAGGAAAAATGAAAGATTCTGAAAAAAGAATTTGAAAAAACAGAAAACTTGTTTATCTTTGTATCGGTATGAAAAAACTGACTACTGACAGTAACAATTTATATCTCAATACAAAGACATCTGACGGAGCTGTCGGGATGTAATTGTTTTCTATCGGAAGCGACTTTTGAAGGGTCGCTTTTTTTCGAGTGGCGATTGAAGAAAGGTGAATCAGAGAACAGTGCAAAAACAAAAAAACAGGGAATCAAAAACACTTAATATCATGGGTAATCTAAAAGGCCGGAACCTCATCTCCATCACAGACTTCAGCAAAGAGGAGTACATCCAGGTGCTCGACATTGCCGAGGAATTTGAGAAAAAACCAAAACAACCAATCTTGAGCGACAAAGTCGTGGCAACGCTCTTCTTCGAGCCCTCCACGCGCACACGCCTCAGCTTCGAGAGCGCCGCAAACCAGCTCGGAGCCCGCATCATCGGATTCAGCGATCCTGGCGGCACAAGTGTCCAGAAAGGCGAGTCGCTCCATGATACCATTGTCATGGTGGCCAGTTATGCTGACCTCATCGTCATGCGCAACCCCAAAGAAGGCAGCAGCCGCTATGCCAGCGAGGTAAGTGCGGTGCCAGTCATCAACGCCGGCGACGGTGCCAACCAGCACCCCACCCAGTGCATGCTTGACCTCTACAGCATACGCAAGACGCAGGGCACGCTCGACAACCTGCAGATTGCCATGGTGGGTGACCTGAAGTACGGTCGCACTGTCCATTCGCTGGTACAGGCCATGTGCAATTTCAACGCCACCTTCCACCTGGTGTCGCCAACCGAGCTCAAACTGCCCTCGTCAGTCAAGGCTTCCATCAAGAATGCGGGCTTGAAATACTACCAGTATACCGACATCAAGGACATTGTGCCCACTGCCGACATCATCTACATGACTCGCGTACAGCGCGAACGTTTCCCTGACCCGCTCGAGTATGAACGGGTGAAAGACAGCTGCATACTGACAGCCAAGATGCTGGAAGGTTGCAAGCCTAACATGAAGGTTCTGCACCCGCTGCCGCGTGTCAACGAAATCACCGTCGATGTGGACTCCACCCCATACGCCTACTATTTCCAGCAGGCCCAGAACGGAGTCTACGTTCGCCAAGCCCTGATGGCTGCCATCCTTGGCGTGAGATAAATGCGCGAAAGCGTGAATGCAAGAATGTGTGAATGTTTGAATGTTTGAATGTTTGAATGCTTGAGTGCTACGCATTCTTATATATGCCATCCACTCAAACAATCATCCACTCAAACAATCATCCACTCAAGCAATCATCCACTCAAGCAATCATCCACTCAAACAATCAATCAGTCAAACAATCAAACAATTGACAGTAATGGAAAGCAAGAAAGAATTAGTGGTGTCGGCCATTGAGAACGGCACCGTCATCGACCATATACCCACCGATGTGGTTTATCAGGTTATCCGTATCCTCGGACTTGAACACTATAACGACGAGGTGCTGATAGGCAACTACCTGTACAGTGGAAAGTTCGGTCGCAAAGGCATCATAAAAATCAAAAACAAATTCTTCGACAAGAACGAGGTCAACAAGATAGCACTTGTGGCTCCCATGGCGAGCATCATCACCATTCGCAACTATGAGGTGGTGGAGAAAATCAAGGCTGAAATCCCCGACCATATCGACCATATCATCAAGTGCATGAACCCGAAGTGCATAACCAATTTCGAACAGATTGAGACCCAGTTTGATGTGATAGACAAGGCGAATCTTAAGCTTCGTTGCCACTATTGCGAGAAGTTCATGACCAAGGATACAATGAAATTCATCGACTGACCATGCGACGTTATCTCCTCGGACTTATCGTGCTGACCATCGTGATGATGGTTCTGGCTTTCGCCACCAAGTGGTGCGGTATGGATTTCTTTGCACCTTTGCCGTCATGGTTGCTGCCCGCTGCGGTGCTTTATTTTGCCGTAGCCTGTGGAGTCCAGTATTGGCTGACCGTCAGCGGCATGAACAAGCGTCCGCTGGCTTTCATCCACTTCTTCCTGGCAACTACGGTTGCTGTTCTCCTGCTCCACATAGTGGTGCTTGTTGGCGGCATGCTTCTCAACCCGGCCGGAGGCAAGCGTTTCGCGGTGGCTTTTCTCACCCTCTATGTTGTCTATACGGTTTACATGATAACACAGCTCGTCTTGTATGTAAGGAGAGTTTCAAAAGACTGACTTCTTCCACTACCGGACTCTTATATAGAAGCGGCGCCGACATCCGTCGGCGCC
>JAFSKP010000122.1 GCA_017448905.1 Bacteroidales bacterium
AAGAACGGCTTCCACCTCGACTCGAAGGAGCCCGACTGGAGCAAGTTGCTCACTGCATTTAATTTTGAAATAAGGTGTTCGCAGCCACGGCACCGCGACTTGGCTTTGCCTACGCTGCTACATTTCGGCAATGCTCAAGCAAGCTTGGCACTGCGCTCAACTTCCGCAGCTCCCATCATGGGCGAGGTCCGCTACTGCCGAATGACACAAGAGCCTGTGGCTCGCGTGGAGAAGCCTTGTGCAGTGGCAACACCCGTAAAAATCAAAACAATGAAAGTGAGCAACTCGCTGATGAAGACCTTATCTTCGATGACATTGCTCCATTTCGGCAAAGCAAGCGAGCTTGCTCTGCGCTCAACTTCCGCAATGTTCCAGCAGGAGGCCGAAGTGGCAAAGCCTGCGAACACCTATGAAATCGATATTAATGAAAGTGAGCAACTCTTCGTCGCCACCGAGCGCAATGCAAAACTGCGCTACGAAGGTTATAAAAAGCTTTCTGAAATGTAGTAGAGCATTGACACTCTAAACACAGCGAGGCCCGCGACGTTCCGTCGCGGGCCTCGCCCGTTTTGCTTCATTGCTCGGTGAGTGTACTATTTCATACGTTTGCGGTACTCGTTGGGGGTCTCGCCGGTGGCGGTGCGAGGGTCAGTTTGATGTTGGGGCGACGGACTTGCGGTATTCTGCGGGAGTGATGCCGTTTCTGTTCTTGAAGAAGCGTGACACCTGGTTGCCGGTGGTGTAGCCGCAGTGTTCGGCAATCTGTTCAAGGGTGAGGTTCTGCGGGGATGCGAGGAGCATCTTGACCAAAGCGTCGATTTTGTCTTCCACCCAGTCCATCACCGTGCGCTTGGTTTCCTGTTTGATGATGATGCTAAGGTAGTTGGAGGTCACTTTCAGCCTGTCGGCATAGAAGGAGATGCTCCGTATGGGCGGTTCCTGGCTCACGACGAGGTTAATGAATTCCGACTTTATCTGCTTGGCTCGCGAACCCATATCGCCCTGTGCATGTCCTGTCGTCAAAGCATGGAGTTTCAGCACACGGTAGAGGAGAGAGAGCACAAGATGCCTGAAATCGTCCTTGTTGGGGATGGGGCGAGTCAGAGCTTCGCGCATCAGTCGGAAATAGTCCTCAATCATACGTTGTTCGTTGATGTCCGGGGAAGGTTTCATCGGCTCGATGCCGACAAGGGACTGCTCTTCAGGCACGTCGAAACGGAAGGCAAGCAGCCAGGGCTGTGCGTCATGAGAGAGGTGATTGATAGAGATGATGAAATTGGCCGGGATGGTCAGTATGTCGCCTTGGAGCAGGGAATAATCCATAAAGTTGACGGACAAACGCATCGAGCCATGTTTCATATACAGGATGCGGTGTTCGGGGGCTCGATTTGGGACACCGAAAGAGGCGGCTTTCATAATAGGAGCGGGTTCCATGACCAACCCATAGGCGTTGTCGAGGACATTGCTGTGGGAAGTGTCAAGCATACGCATTTCGGCTTTGACGTTTGTGTCAATTTCTTGAATTTTTGGAGATGTATTTTTAGCCATTGTAAATCAACTGTTTTCAACTGCAAAGATACGAAAAAACATTTGAATGGTGAGCAGATTTTTGAAAAAGTCTCAAGCATCAGTTATATTCTATCAAGCATTAGCGACATTTATCTCGCATATTCACAGTACTTTTGCATCAGAAAACAGGGACGAAAAAGTTTTCGACAAAAGATTGAAAACTTTGACATAAGGACTGACAAACCGATGAAAAAAATGCAAATATTATGATATTAATCTGACGAAGCCCCGCACAAAAGGTGCGCCGTTATTCGCTGTAATTGATTTGATTTCAGCGGTGCTCATGGCCTTCGGCAGTGCCGGGGCGAAAAACAAAGAGGGTGCTTGAAGCAGGAATAGTGAGAGAAATTGAAAATCAAGGATCACTTATCCATGCCAACCCGCACCCGAGGCATAAAGCAGACGCTCTACATGTTCTAAAACGAGTAACGACTGACTTTATTGTGTGTGAGTAAAAAAGTTGCGAGAATCCACACAGCACCATAGCAACCGCAGTAGCTCTCGCGACAGTAGAGTGGTTCAACAAAAAAAAGTAAGAAAATGAAGAAATTAATTTGGGCTATCGCAGCCGTAATCATGGTGGCAGGTGCCGTTACTTTTGCTGCCTGCAACAAAGAGAATGTTGACAATGTAATGACGGAGCCTGGTTTGTCCTCGCAGACAAAGGCCGCTTACCCCTTAGACCCATCATGGTCTCGTGTGTCATCGGCAATAGGTGTGTTAAGAAGTAAATCGCAATCACCTTGGAATTGCACTGAACAAATACAAGGCTACTTCTGTGGAATTCTTGTCGAACAGGCCTTGGCTGATGGTCCCGCTATTGTGTATGTCAGCGCTGGCGAGCCACAGGGTATTCAGATAAGAAATAACTTCTTGACATCCAACAATCTATCTTCATTGATAGATAGCGCGGAGGACGGATATTTGACATTCCACGCTGACATTGATGTTGTATCGAAGAAACTACAAGAAGAACTAGGGTTTGATCAAATTCCTGCAGGCAGATACCCTGCTACAACATTTGGTGACTCCGCAATTTATGTTCAATTCAATAATAAATATTGAATTGGGTGGTGTCGGAACACCATTCCACCCACCACATCTTTTTTTAAGGGGCATCATATTCGGAGTTGAATTATACATAAGGGAACAATATTGTTGCAGAATTATCTTTTTAGACTAAAAACTTGAAAAATTTAATTGTTATGATGAAAAAAATATGTGGTATATTTATAATGTGCCTGAGTGTTCAGGCAATGGGCCAGCAAGTCGAGTTTGAGCATGAAGGATTATTGTATGGCATTACATCGGAGCAAACAGTTGAAGTACTTCCGCAATGGGACAATCCCTACAGCGGAGCCATCACCATCCCGCAGACGGTGGAACATGGCGGCACCACCTACATCGTGACGGCATTGGGAGAGTCGGCTTTTGAGAGCTGCACCGGTGTCACCAGCGTAACACTTCCGGCCACCATACGTAGCATCGGGGCGAGTTGCTTCTACAACTGCAATTTCACTTCTCTGCAACTGCCCGACTCACTGCGTACTCTCGGCGACTACGCCTTCCTCTATTCCCGGGTTGGGGCGCTGCATTTGCCGGCATGCTTTGAGGAATATGGCGACGGTTCTTTTTGGGGTAGGGCTCTGAGCAGTATTACTGTAGATGAAAACAACCCATACTACCGCTCCATCGACGGCTGGCTCTACAGCAAAGACAGTCTCACACTTTGCGTCGTGCCCGACAGAACTGCCGGACAAATCAGCGTCCAGCCGTATGTGCGGCACATCGGCCGACAAGCATTTGGATTCAGCAGTAACATCACATCGGTGTCGCTGCCCGAGGGGCTTGTTTCAATTGGCGATTTTGCTTTTAATATTTGCCAGTCGGTTAACAATATCGTCATTCCATCCACCGTGACCCGCATTGGAATCTGCCCCTTCTCCTACTGTCCCGATTTGACCAACCTAAGCATCGCCAGTGGTAACACCCATTATGTGATGGACGGTCTGATGCTCTACAGTGCAGGCTACGACACACTCGTTTCGTGCCACAAATCGAGTGCCACTGTGACGTTGAACCCCAACGTGAAAGTGCTTGGTGGCTTCGAGAACAACACATGGGTGCGGAATCTCGATATCCCCGCTGGGGTGACCGACATCCTCGACAACTGCTTCAACGGCTGCAAGCTTACCACCATAGCTTTGCCCTCGCACATGAAGAGGATTGGCGCGCTCGCTTTCGGTCAGAACAGCAACCTCACCAGCGTCACCATGCCCCAGACGCTGCTCTCGATGGGCGACGGGGCATTCTCGTGGTGCGAAAGGCTCACCGCCATCGCGATTCCCGACTCGTTGCGCGTCATCCCAAAGGAGGCCTTCAACTCCTGTCCCCGCCTCACCTCCGTCACCTGGGGCAACTCCGTTGAGGAAATCGGATATGCGGCCTTCTGGGCGATGGCAGCCGTCCATCTCGACCTGCCGTCGACGTTGAAGAAACTCGACGACCTCGCTTTTGCCGCCTGCGCCAACAACCTGCGCACGGTGACCATCCACTGCCAGCTCGACACGATGGGCGAGGCCGTGTTCCGTCACGCCACCCTCGACTATATCCGCTTCACAGTCGGCAATCCTCCCGCTGTCACAGGCGAAGGGCCGCTTTATGACATCGGTCGTCTTGACAGCATCCTCGTCCCCTGCGGCAGCCTTAATGCCTATCTGGCCGACAGCTATTGGGGGCAGTTCGCCGACAAATACCGCGAAGACTGCAACGGCATCGACGACGCGGCGGCGGTGAGGGTGTCCGTATATCCCAACCCTGCATCGGACCGGCTGACGGTCAGCGGAGTGGAAGGGAATGGTACGGCCGAATTGGTCAATACCCTCGGACAGCCTGTGCTGAAACGCGAGATTGTAAGCAGCAGGGGTGATATTGAAGTCGGCGCTCTTGCCCGCGGGGCCTATTTCCTGCGCGTCCACACAGCCGACGGCGTTGTGACAAGGAAGGTGATATTGCGGTAGAGACCGAAAGACAATCTCTTTCCCAGCGACACGGCGGCGGAGAAACGGTGGTGACGACAGGGCATTACACCGGCCTCTCCGCCGCATCGGCCATATTCTGCGAGTGCTCCGCATCGTGGATGACGGCTTGGACTCGGGTGTGCGTAAAGGCGTAGTGCCACCGGGTGTTGGTGGAGGAAACGTCGGTCCAGCCGTTGTCGTTCCAAAAGGAGAGGTAAGAGGGATTGACAATATGGCAACCGCCGGGGATGCCGTCGTCGAGGGCAAGCATTTCGGCTCTCATTTTTTGCATAATAGCCAGCACCGCCTCGCGCGACAGGGTGATGTGGCTGCGCATGGCGTTGGAGTAAAAACGCTTAATACGCGAGGATGCCCGCTGTCTTATGATGGCCATATTTCGCGTCGGCTTTTGCGTCGTAGTGTTTGTTGACCATGTCTTCCATCAGGTCGAAGAATGTGTTGACATCCAAGTCCATGTTCTCGGAGTCGTCGACACTATCTTCGAGGTTGTCAAACACCCATTTGTCGTGTTCGGTTATCATAACGATTGCCTTTAATTGCAGTTGCAAAAGTACATTTTATTTTTGAACTGGCAAAATATGATTTTGTGTGTTATCTGGAATTGTTAATAATCAATGTCCTACAGACTGGATGGTGGCGACGAAAACCGAGAGGGATACGCGACGATTGATGTTTTTCGCTGTATTTTATTTATTTCAGCGGTGCTCAAAGCCTTTCAGGCAGGCGGTGCTGCTTGTTGGTCTGCTTTTCAGCAGCGGAGAGGGTGGGTGTGCCGGCTGTGGTGGCGGACTCGATGATGGCGTAGAGATAGAATGAGACGGGATCCGGCGGTCTCCTCGCTGAGGTTGGGGAGGTCGAAAGAGACCTGGCCGTCCTGCCGCCAGACGCTGGCGACGAGCTGGCAGATTTCCACCAGCGGAGAGACGGCGTAGATATGCACCACATCGTCAGGGCGGGCTTTGGGGGCATCGAGGCAGGGATGGAAGGAGAGGGCGACATGTAGGCCGTCGGCACGGCAGCCGGTGAACTCCACCACGGGCAGCGGGCCACGGGCGAGGAGGAGGGCGGGATAGTTGATGCGGACGGTGCCGTCTGCGTACACGAAATGGTCTTTGTTGAGGCGCGAGAAGTAGTTAGCCTCGGTCATGCCGTTTTCGTGGGCTTCCTTAGTGAGGCCGCGTTGCAGGATGGAACCGTAGAGGGCGGAGGTGGCTTGCCGAGCCTTGAAGAGTGCCCGCTGACGCAGTTGGGCTTCGGACTTGCGGTCGTTGTATTCGGCGGGAAGTTGGCGCGAATAGGTGCGGCCGAAGCGGGTATAGTGTATCTCACGGCCGACGGCGCCGGAGTACTCAATGAGGGAGGGTTTGACTTTTGCCATAATGCCTGTAGTTGCTGTATATGATCATCAACGTTGGAACAGGCTTTTTATTGCGTTGTTTCGTTGGAGCACCGCAGTATTTGATTAGTATTTGAGTTGAAGGGGAGTAAAACCTAAAGGCCACTATGGGCTAATAACGTGGGCATTATCGACGAGGGAAGAAAAGTTTGGCCATATCGGGGAA
>JAFSKP010000017.1 GCA_017448905.1 Bacteroidales bacterium
AGGTTTAAGGTTTAAGGTTTTTTATGCTTATTATCAGTGAAATAACCATAACTGTTGTCGCAACTTTTCTTTAAGTGTTACTAAATCTCAAAAGTTCAAAAGGTGAGCCGTTGCGCACCTTTTGAACTTTTTGTGGGTGATGATATGCCTAAGGCACTAACGGAGTGCGTCATTTGTCATCTTGCTCTGCCGCGGGATTCTGCTCTGCCGCGGGATTCTGCTCTGCATTGGCATCGTCGCTGGCGGTGTCGTCGAGGATGCGGACCTTGGCTTCGAGGAGAGCAATCTCCTGGCGGGCTTTCTGGAGTTTTTTGTCGAATTCTTCTTTCAGCAGGTCGGCCTGCTTGGAGTTGGCGAGGAATCCGAGGTTGTTCTCCCAGAGGCTGACGTCGGCACGGAGCTTCTGAATCTGTTCAACCAGGTGGTCTCGTTTCGAGTGCAGTCCGCCACGGTTGTTTTTGAGGCTTTCGCGGAAGTTGCTCATCTCGGCTTCGCGAGCACTGATTTTCAGTTTCTCGAACATGCCGTTGATGGTGTCGCGGAACTCCTTCTGCAGTCTTTGTTTTTCGGCGATAGGCACAAAGCCTATCTCCATCCAGCGGCGCTGGAAGTCTTTGAGGGCATCGAGGTTCTCGTCTTTGTCCTCGCCGAAGGCGTAGGCCTTGAGCTCGGTGAGGAGCGACTCTTTCTTCTGGAGATTTTCCTGCTCAGAACCGCGCAGGGTGCTGAAATGCTCCGACTTGCGGGAGAAGAACTCGTCGCATGCGCCGCGGAAGCGCTGCCAAATCTTCTCGCTTTGTTTGCGGCTGACGGGTCCTATGTGCTTCCACTCGTCCTGGAGTTTGAGCAGTTCGTCGGTGGCTTTCTTCCAGTCGTCCCGTTTGGCGATGGCTTCGGCCTGGAGACAGAGGTCTATTTTCTTGTTGTAGTTTTCGCTCTGCTCGTCCTTGAGGCTGTCGAAATGGCTCTTCTTCTCGGTGTAGAACCTGTCGATGAAGCCTTTGAATGACTTCCATATCTCTTCGTTCTGCTCGCGGGGGACGGGACCTATGCTTTTCCAAACCTTGAGCATCTCGTCGAGTTCGGCCGACTTGTCGTTCCACTGTTTCGACGAGGATGGCATCTCTGCGGTGACTTCCTTGACTTTCTCGAGGAGAGCCTGCTTGGCCAGGAGGTTCTTCTCCTGCTCTTCATGCCGTTGGGCATAGTATTCGCGTCGGCGTTCGTCGACCTGGTTGGCGGCGGTGCGGAAACGGGTCCAGATCTCGTCATTCTGTTCCATCGGTACGGGACCGATCTCACGCCACTGGTCGCGGAGGTCTTGCAACTCTTTGGCGGCTTTGGTGACGGAAGGCTCCACAATCAGTTCTTCGGCTCTCTCGCAGAGGAGCGTTTTCTTCTCGAGGTTTTTCTTCTGGTCAAGAAGCATGAGCTCCTTGTTCATCTTGACTTTGGCGAAGAACTGCTCGATGAGGAAGTGGTAGTTCTGCCACAGCTCATTGACATCGGCGCGTGGCACGTCGCCGATGGTTTTCCAGCGTTCCTGAATGGTGTTGAAGGCGTCGTATGACTGCTTCATGGTGCTGTTTTCGTCATTGATGACCTGTCTCAGCTCCTCAAGGATCTGTTTTTTGGCTTCGAGGTTTTTCTGTTTTTCGGCCTCGAGCTCGTCTATATGTTTCTGCCTACGTTCGCGGTAGATGTTGTATGCTCTCTTGAATGCTTCTGCGGTGGCATCGTCGCCTCCTTCGTATTCGTCCTTGTTGCCGCCTTCTTCGATGAATTTGTCGAAGGCTGCTTTCTTCACTTCTTTGTCGAGTTCGTTGAAGCGTTCACGGACTGAGGCTACCCGGTTCTTGATGCTGGTGATGTCCTGAGCCTCGAGCAGGGTGTTAAGGGCGGCGACGAGAGCGTTGCGGTCGAGTGCACTGAAGTCTGTCGAAGGCTCTTCTTCGGCGGGCTCGGTCTGGTCGGTCTGGTCGGTCTGGTCGGTCTGGTCGGTCTGTTCGGCGTGCTCGGGCTGGCTTTCGGGTTGTGGCTGTTCGGCGGGCTCGGTCAGGCTTTCTGCCTGTGGCTGTTCGGCGGGCTCGGGCTGATCGGTAGGCTCGACGGTGGATGTGACTTCAGCAGATTGTTCTGCCAGGTTTTCGGTAGTGGGTACTGATGCATTGTCAACATTTTCGGTTGGCTGCTCGGCGGGGGCCGGCATTTGGTTCAGCATCTCATTTGATTCTTCCATGATAGAGGATTGTTTGTGTTACAATTACTTGTTTGTTAGTGGGATAATTCAATCTGGCGATTATTTGTCGGCAGATTTCAGGTTGCAAATTTACACCATTTTTTTTAATTCGGATAAAAACTTCAAATGTTTGTGTCCGATTCGAAATCGGGGAGCAGGTCGTCGAGCGTCATCATGATGTCGGTGACAAAGTTCCGTTGGTCGTTGAGGAATCTTTGGCGTTTGGCTTCCAAACTTGTGTCGTTTAGCGAGTTGCGGAAGTAGGTTGTCTCCATGTCGTCGGGGTTGGAGAAATCGAAGAGGACGCTTTCCAGAATGCCGGAGTCGATGAATTCGCGGCGTGTCATCTCGCGTTCCTGTACAAGCATATTGTCGCTGACTGTCGCGGGTTCGTTCATCTCGTCGTAGATGGTTTTGGCCAGTTCTTGCGAGTCGGCACCTATCAGGAGCAGTGTCTTGTCGAAGATGGTCCCTTTCTTGTTGTTGGTTTTGTCGCGTACGTTACCGGAGCTGTCTATCAGCAGGTAAGCCATGTGGTCAACGTTTGACTGGTGATGGAAGACAGTACAGTCAATAGTGCCTCTGCGGGAGTGTGGCATCTTCAGCGTAATGTTGTCTTTGCGTACAAGCTGGAAATTGTAGAGCTTGTTGAGGTAGAAGGCGAAAGTGAATGGTGCGTGTTGAGTGCTCCACATCAGCACGGTTGTGGTCTCGAACATTTCGTTGAAGTAGCCTTGGTAGTCGAAGTCAAATATTTTTTTTGCCATGGGGTGGATTTTTTTCTATACTATCTAGACTGTCTAGACTTGTTGTTAGATGAAGAAGGTTTCTTGATTGAAGTGTGGTTTGTAGTTGTCGGCGGCATCGAGTTGCTGCACCCATCCGCGGTTGAAGCCGAGGCTGTGGAGCCGTTCCACTACTTGGTTGTATTCTTCGGCGTTGACTCGGCGGCGGAGTTCACTGGGGAGAGTAATGCCGTCGGGTGGATAGTATTGGGCCATGAGTGAGAGGTGTATGTTGACCGAGAGATTGTCGGAGAGCCACTCGAGGCAATGGATGCTGTTCTCGACGGCGCCGGGCAGCACCAGATGTCTCACCACCATCCCCCGGAAAGCCATGCCGTCGTCGTCGGTGGGCAGCGATGAGCCCATCTGGTTGTACATCTCCTTGAGGGCCAGACCTGCCACGCGAGGGTAGTCGGCGGCATTAGAGTAACGTGCCGCAATGTCGGCATCAGCGTATTTGTAGTCGGGGAGATATATGTCGACGTATGGGGCTATTCGTCGCAGTGTCTCGACGCTGTCGTAGCCACCGGTGTTATAAACCACTGTGGGGAAGCAGCCTTGCCGGTGCAGTTCCTCGACAATAGAGGGCAGGCTGTCGGCATAGTGCGAGGCACTGACGAATCCCACGATGTTCTCTGTATGATGCAGGCTGCCGATGACGGCATCGACAATCTGGCTGATGCCGCGCAGCGTGATGCATGAGGGGCTGACGTGACGTCGTGATATTTGGTGGTTTTGGCAGAAACAACACTGCATGTTGCAGTGGGCGAAGAAGATGTTGCTTATGCCGCGCTTCCCGCTGATGGGCGGCTCCTCTCCGGTATGGGCGTAGACGGCTGCCACTTCGGGCATTTCGGTGTTGGCTCCGCAGAAGCCTGGCGAGACTTTACAATGGCGTGGACAGTTGGTGCAAGACATATTGGCGTTGGCTTTAGGTGTGTTGTGACTCGTTTTTTGATTGCGTTTGTTCACTATAGGTTGAACAATTCATTGATGAGGATTGTGCGTTGTATGAGTTCTGACGCGAACTGGTTTTGAGTCACTCCCTCTGTCGACACCAGCACTGTGCTGAAAGCCATGCGTTTCTTGTACAGTCGGGACACTGTCTGCCGACGGTTTTTCAGTTTTGCAGCTTCCGCAGCAGTAATGGTATATGGACCGTCGCAATATTTCATTTCCAGGATGTTGACATTCCTGTCGCCGCGTTCCAGAATCATGTCGATTTGTGTGTCGTCGCTGTGGTAGGCGAATGCCTTTGTGAGGATGCCGTCCACGCCGAGGGCGTGCTTGATTTGCTGGAGGTGCGCAAAGCAGAGCCGCTCGAACGACAGCCCTTTCCAGCTGTTGTAGGAGGGTGTTCCCTGCATGTGCATCCAGTAGTCCTCGTCGCCGAACGAGCCTTTCTTGAGGAACTGGAAATGGAACAATGTGAAAAAGTCGCTCAATCGGTAAAGGGTGCCTACTTTTCCGCGCGATGTGTAGCTCCTTATGAATCCGCACTCCTCGAGGTCGTCAAGCTTTTCGCTGATGCTGCCGCCATCCTTGAACTTGCATTTCTGCACAATCTCGTCGCGCGTGTATCCTACTTTCTTTTTAGCCAGGATTTCGACGATTTTAATGTATTGCCTTGAGTCCCTGAAAAGTGAAGCGTAGAGGTTCGGGAACTCATCCTTGAGCAGCGCGGTCTTGCTGAAGAACATGCGGTCGATGTTCTGTGCCAGGCTGTAGCCCTTGTCGAGCATTTTCAGATAGTAGGGTATGCCGCCGAGCGACATGTAGCATTCCGCTATTGTCTTATCATCCCAGCGGATGTTGCGCGACAGCAGGTATTCCCTAGTCTCTTTAAGTGTGAAAGGCTGCAGTTTCAACGGCAGGGTTATCCTGTTGTGAAGACCGCCTCTGTCCTTGGACATTTTCTTCACCATCCACGACGATGCCGAGCCGCAAACGATAAGCACTATGTCTTTCCGTGTGGTGGCGAAACTGTTCCAGAAATGTTCCAGGGCTTTCAGGAAGTCCGACTTCTGCGTGTACATCCACGGCACCTCGTCGAGGAATATCACTTTCCTTTTTTCCCTCGATTTCTCGACTAGTGCACGCAATGCCGCAAAGGCGTCCATCCAGTTGCTGAGGGTTGGGAAGGCACTGTCGTTTTTCCGCGCCAGTTCGGCACGGAAGTTGGCCAGCTGTTCTGTTCTGTCGCCTTTAGCGATGCCGGTACATGAGAATGTGAATTTTTCAGAGAAGAAATCCCTTATCATGAATGTCTTTCCGACGCGTCGCCGACCGTAGATCATCACAAACTCTGATTCGCTGGAATTGTAGATTCGTCTAAGTTCTTGTTGTTCAAAGCTTCTGCCAATCATAACTGAGATATTTTCTGCGGCAAAGATACATTTTTTATTTCATTCCGCAGAAAATAATGATATTTTTAGCGGAATGATGGATATTTTGATGCTATTCCGCAGAAAATAAGTTGGCATTTCGACAGGGTAAAAAAGTTTTTTCTTTGGTTTTGGAGAATGTTTGTATCTTGGCATTCGCTTACGAGAGATTGTAGGCTATTGCAAGAAAAGCACTGCGAATTTGTCCTTTGTTAGAAATTTCGCCAAAATTCGATTCAGGAGGACGGAGCATTTTGAACGAAAATATCGGGCTGTTCGGCGAAGCCGCCATGGGATTCAACATTCGCAAAATCACCAAACTGTATGAACATTATGAGTATGATAGAACATACACTTATTACGACAACTACGGTTATTCTTATACAATCGACTACACCTACAAGCGTTCAAACACCTACAACTACGACATGAGCTCCACCTTTGCCTTCCGTATCGGCGGCGGCCTTGTCTTCAACAACAGGTTCACGCTGGGATTAAGCTACTGGAACCTCGGCTCGGCCAGGATAAAAGGAAAGTATGAGTCTGAAAGGACCAGCTACAACGGTGATGCGGTTGTGACAACAAAGGATAAGGACAAATTCAAGCTCAAGAGCCTCACTCCCACGATGGTCATGCTGCGTTTCGGTATAAGTTTCTAACCCTATCGGCATTACTGTCGGATACTTGACAGCGGTGACCCACGACACTTTTTTCTGGTCGTGGGTCACCGGTTTCTTTTTATGCCGCGGGCGGGGGCGCCCGCGTACCAGTGTGCCCGCGTACCAGGGTGCCTGCATACCAGGGTGCCCGCGTACCAAGTTGAGCAACAAATATCGCGCGTTTTTTTTACACGTTATTTATGTGGTTTATATTTTTTTGTGTATCTTTGCCTTCTGAATAAAAAAATGGAATCACTTAATTAATATATAACGTTATGACAATCAAAGATCTTGAACCGAAAGCTTTGTGGAGCAATTTCTACTCCATGACCCGTTGCCCCCGTCCGTCGAAGCACGAAGAGGCCGTCCGCGACTTCCTCGATATTCTGTTATGAAGAATACTAACCTTTATAGCGCCAAGGCAGCCAAGAACGACGAGTTCTACACACAGTATGCCGACATACAGAAGGAGATAAACGCCTATCTGGATTTCGACCCCGACGTGTTCCGTGGCAAGACGGTGCTGCTCCCCTGCGACGACCCCGAGTGGAGCAACTTCACAAAGTTTTTCGCGCAGAACTTTGAACTGCTGGGACTCAAAAAACTCATCTCCACCAGTTACGCCCCCGACAGCAAGAAATACCGCACCGCCTACCAGCCCACCCTCTTCGAAAGCGAAGCCCCCCAGTTCGACAGCGACAAGACACAGACCCACGGCAAGATTTTTGTCCTCACCCACGACGTGACTGGCGACAACCGCGTCGACATCAACGACCTGCAATATTCCTACCTTGAAGGCGACGGCGACTTCCGCAGCCGCGAGATACGCGCCCTCCGCGACGAAGCCGACATCATCGTCACCAACCCGCCTTTCTCCCTCTTCCGCGAGTTTATGGCTTGGTTGATGGAAAGCGGCAAGCAGTTTATCATCATCGGCAATATGAACGCCATATCTTATAAGGAGGTTTTCCCATTAATCAAAAACAACATGATGTGGATGGGAGCAACAGGAAGCGCAACCGATATGGTATTTGGAGTACCTGAAGGTGCTGCTGTTAGCGAAAGTGATAGGGCAAAGGCAGCACGTATGGGATATGTCGGCAACTATACACGGTTGGGAAATTCGTGTTGGTACACAAATATCGATCACGGTCGCCGTCATGAGCCGTTAAGACTTATGACGATGGCAGACAACTACAAGCATAGCAAACATAAGGAACTGCGAGAAAGGAAGCAGTATTATCACTATGAGAATTATGATGCCATTGAAGTGCCCTATACAGACGCAATTCCTTCTGACTATGAGGGGGCAATGGGTGTACCTGTGACCTTCCTTGATAAATACTGTCCGGAACAATTTGAAATCATTGGGCACCCTCACGGTGACTATGGCCTTGAACTTGGACTGAAACCCTTTCCTCGTGAACTGAAAGCGCAAAACAAAGGCCTCCGCGACGGCGACCTATACTATATCAACGACGAAGGCAAACCAGAGCTTCCATACCGCCGCATCCTTATCCGCCACAAACAATAACCCTATGGACGAACAGCAGGACATTATCGTTAAGCAGTCATTGGATTCCGACGCCAAAACCCTGCAACATGACACGGAACTTCTGTATGCCAACATCAGAGGTATTATTTCTTCTGCAAGACAGCGTGCCTATACTGCCGTCAACTTCGCAATGGTCGAGAGCTACTGGCTTATAGGGCAGCAGATTGTGGAACACGAGCAGCAAGGCGCGTCGCGGGCAGGCTATGGCAAAGGTCTGCTTCGCCAAGTGGCCACACGCCTGACTAAGGATTTTGGCAAAGGATTTGATGAAAGAGAGCTACGCAAAATGCGACAGTTTTACATGGAGTTTCAAATTCGGGACACACTGCGTCCCGAATTGACTTGGTCGCACTACCGCCGTCTGTTGAGTGTCGAAAACGAGCAAGCCCGCCTGTGGTATATGAACGAAGCCGCCGACAATGTCTGGAGCAGCCGGCAGCTTGACAGGCAGATTTCGACACTCTATTATGAACGTCTGCTGGCAAGCAGGGAGAAGAAAACGGTAGTCGAAGAGGCAAATGAGAAACTCGGAAGGGAGAAACCTACACAGTTTATTCACGACCCTTACGTGCTGGATTTCCTCGACCTGAAGGATTATCCCACACTGCACGAAAACGACCTTGAACAAGCCTTGATCGACCATCTTCAACAATTCCTGCTGGAACTTGGCAGAGGATTCTGCTTTGTGGCACGACAGAAAAGGATGCGCTATGACGATGACGACTTCTATGTCGACCTGGTTTTCTACCACAGTATATTGAAATGCCATGTCCTGATAGACCTGAAATTGGGCAAACTTACACACGAGGATGTAGGGCAGATGGACAGTTACATCCGCATGTTCGACGCTCTCTACAAAAACGAGGACGACAACCCAACCCTAGGCATCATCCTGTGCTCGCAGAAAAGCGAGACCATAGTGAAGTATTCCGTCCTGAACGAAGGTAAACAGCTTTTCGCCTCGCGCTACAAACTCTATCTCCCTACGGAGGACGAATTCAAAAAAATGCTGGAGTCGCTGTGAGAGTGTAATTAACTGATGACTCGCGACGGCATGGCTTGGCTCAACCAACAACAGATGGCCGAGCTTTTTGCCACCTCAAAGCAAACAATCAGTCATCATATACTTAACATCTTAAAATAAAACGAATTGCATGAGGATTCAGTTGTCAAAAATTATTTGACAACTGTCGCTGACGGCAAGATGTTCAATCTGTTAAACAATACCCCAAGATACAATGAAAACCTCTTTTGAAACCTTTACCGTCGCGCAGATCTGCGACGGCTTCGAATACAACGAACTGGAGGGCAAAGGTCTATATGGCCTGGCCGGACGGCTCACCATCCAGCCCGAATACCAGCGCAACTATATCTATGCCGACGGCAAGCGCGACGTGGCGGTCATCGAGTCGGTGCTTAAAGGCTACCCGCTTGGTCTTATCTATTTCAACCGTGTGGACGGCGACCGCCTCGAAGTCCTCGACGGCCAACAACGCATCACCTCGCTGGGCCGTTTCCTGCGCAACAAGTTCGCTGTCAAAATCAAAGGGATGGAGCAGATTTTCGATGGTCTCAACACCGAACAGCAACAGAAGATTCTCAACACCCCCTTACTGGTCTATATATGCGAGGGCGAAGGCGACCACGCCGAAGAGGAAATCAAGGAGTGGTTCAAGACTATCAATATTGCCGGCATCCCCCTCAATGCGCAGGAGGAACTGAACGCTATCTATAGCGGCTCGTTTGTGACTCTTTGCAAGGCAGAGTTCAGCAATTCGCAGAACGCCAACATCCAAAAGTGGGAAAGTTATGTCAAAGGCCCTGCAAACCGACAGCAGTTCCTCGCCACAGCCCTCGAATGGGTCAGCCGTGGCAGCATTGATAACTATATGAGCACCCACCGCCGCGACACCAACATAGGCGAGATACGCACCTATTTCAATACCGTCATCGGATGGGTGGATACGCTTTTCGACGATGTCTATCCCGAAATGTGCGGCCTGGGTTGGGGCGAACTCTACGAGCGTTACCACTCAAACGCTTACAACCACACTGAACTGTCGGCACAAGTGCAGAGGCTAATGAAGGATGACTATATAACCAACCGGCGCGGAGTGTTCGAGTATGTGCTGGGGGGCTGCAAGGATACCAGGTTGCTCAATGTGCGCCTGTTCGACAAACCTACCATGCGGCGTGTCTATCAGCGACAGACCGACGAAGCCAAGGCCACAGGTATGAGCAACTGCCCGCTATGCGCCCTCGGTGTGGATGCCAACCGGGGGCGCATCTACAAATTGGAAGAAATGGATGCCGACCACGTGACCGCCTGGAGCCATGGCGGCAGCACCACCGAGGACAACTGCCAAATGCTCTGCCGCACCCACAACCATGTAAAAGGCAACCGTTAGCCATTCACATTCCTTTCTGTGCAAAACATATTTTTTTCAAGTGAATATGCTAATAAGCAAAAAAAAATGTATCTTTGCTTCTTGATTTCTTTGGAATAATTATTCATTAACAATATAATATTATGACAATCAAAGATCTTGAACCGAAAGCTTTGTGGAGCAATTTCTACTCCCTGACCCGTTGCCCCCGTCCGTCGAAGCACGAAGAGGTTGTCCGCGACTTCCTCGTGGACTGGGCTAAGAAGAAAAAAATCGACTGCCGTGTCGACAAGGTTGGCAACGTGATTATGTCCAAGCCCGCCACCAAGGGTATGGAGAACCGCTGCCCCGTCGTCCTGCAGGCCCACATGGACATGGTGCCCCAGGCTCGTGCCGGAAAAGTCCACGACTTCCTGAAAGACCCCATCGAGACCAAAATAGTCGATGACTGGGTGTATGCATGCGACACAACCCTCGGCGCCGACGACGGCCTTGGTGTAGCCGCCATCATGGCTGTCTTCGAATCGAAGACTATCAAGCACGGTCCCCTCGAGGCTCTCATCACCACCGACGAGGAGACCGGCATGACCGGCGCTTTCGGCCTCAAGGCAGGCGAGTTGCACGGCGACTACCTCCTCAACCTCGACAGCGAGACCGAGGGCGAACTCTATGTGGGTTGCGCCGGCGGTATCGACGCTGCCATCAGCATCCCTTACGCCACAGAGAAGGCTTCCAAGGGCATGGTGGCCTACAAGCTCACCATCGGAGGCCTGAAGGGTGGCCACTCCGGTATGGAAATCAACACCGGACGCGTCAACGCCAACAAGCTGCTCTTCCGCCATCTGCGCTGGGTCGCCGAATGTGGCATCCGCCTCATCAGCATCGAGGGCGGCAATATGCGCAACGCCATCCCGCGCGACGCTGAGGCAGTTCTTGCCATGCCCAAAGAGCATGAGGAGTGCATCCTCGCCGAGTTCGACAAGGTCGCCGGATGGGTGAAGAAGGAACTTGCCAACGTCGAGCCCGACTTCTTCATGAAATACGAGAAAGTCCGCATGAACCCCACCGTCATCGACGAGGAAGGCACACAGAAGATTATCAACCTCATGATGGTGGCTCCCAACGGAGTGATCCGCATGAGCAAGGATATGGAAGGCCTCGTGGAGACCTCGCTCAACCTGGCCATCGCCAAGACCACGGCCAGCAAGAAATTTGTTGTCTACGCCCTGCTGCGTTCCTCGGTCGACACCGCCAAGGAGGCTCTCGCCGAGCGTCTCGTCTGCCTCGCCGAGCTGGCTGGCGGCAAGTGTACGCTGAGCGGCGCCTATCCCGGCTGGAAGCCCAACATGGAGAGCGCGTTGCTGAAGAGCATGAAGCAGACCTACAAGAAGCTCTACAAGAAGGAACCCGCCGTCATGGCCATCCATGCCGGTCTGGAGTGCGGCCTGCTCGGTGGCAAGTACCCCGACATGGAGATGATTTCCTTCGGTCCCACACTGCAAAGCCCCCACAGCCCCGACGAGCGTGCCAACATCCCCAGCTGCGTGAAGTTCTACGACTTCCTGCTGGCTTCGCTTGAGGCCATACCTGTGAAGAAATAAGGTTGTTTCTCACAGTAATCATACCACATTACAACAACGTCGCCCTGCTCGGTCGCTGCCTGCAGTCGCTTTCGGCAGCCGGGTTGGGCGACGGTTTGCAGGTGGTTGTCGTCGACGATGGCTCATCGCCTGGTCAGCATGAGCAGTTCGATGCATTGATAAGGCAGACAGACAGTCTGTCGATACAGCCTGTCTATAACACTGTCAACCGGGGCGCGTCGGCGGCACGCAACAGAGGACTGCTGTCGGCCAAAGGTCGTTTTGTGTGGTTTGTGGATGCTGACGACGAGGTGGATAGCGGTGTGCTGCGGCAGTGGTGGCCACGACTGGAAGCTGTGGATGAGAGAGTTGAGTTGATACACCTCGGGCCGATGGTGAGATGGAACTCTGGCCGGGTCGGGGCATCTCTTCGTCCCGGAGAGACCCATAATGACCATGGCCAGGTCGAAAACGCCACCTTGGCGGACATCATCACGCCCCGAAGCCATTGCTTGGACCATACCACCTATTGGATAAGCCGGAAGTTCCTTTCACGCAATCCGGACATAAGGTATCTCGAAACTGTTTCCATACTCGAGGACTCGGTTTTCGTCCTGCGTCTGCTCGACCAAACCCGGCATGTGGCTATGGCTCACGACTGTCGTCTCTACATCCGCCATGACGAGGCGCATTCTGTCACCTCGGGAGCGTGGTCGAAAGAGAAGTCGGCCGGTTTTGTGCCTGATATCCTATTCTTTTTCACGCAGCTGTTTGGCTTTATGGACAGGCATGAGGAGCTTACGCATGTTGTAGACCTTTACCATCGCTACGCTTACGTCTACATGCGTGTCCTCGCTGTGAAAGGTGTGCCGGATTCGTTGTACCGCAGCATGTTCTACAATCCTGTTGTCCGATACGGCTTTATTCCTCGTAATATGAAGGAACGCCTGCTAAAGAATACAATGATTCACGCTTTTATCTCCTTCGCATGTCGAGTTTTACGGCCCTCACACGAATGATTGGCAGCCTCGTTGCGCGCCATTGTGGATGTCTTCGCCCCGAAGACACGTCCACTTGTGTGTGTCTCCTGGACGGAGACACCGGCAGGGAGTGGACTGAACTTTTCGAGGAGTCGCGTAGGCAGGCGGTGACGGCTTTGCTCTATGACGCCATCCTTATGATGCCCAAGGATCGGCGTCCTCCGCGGAGCGTCCTGTTCCACCTGATGTCGATGATGCAGACCATCGAGCGTGACAACCGTCATCGCGAGGAGGCTCTCGTGGCGTTCCACAACGAGGTGATGCTGCCGTTGGGATTGCCCACAGTGGTAGTCAAGGGAAGCTCGCTGGCGAGACTGTATCCCAATCCGCTGCATCGCGAGTACGGCGACAACGACCTCTACACCGGAACCGACACCGAGCGGCTGTGTCGCCATCTCGAATCGGTGGGTGTCGCTGTCGACCGCAAGGATCCTCGCCATGCGGCATTCTCATTCCATGGCACTGACTTCGAAGCCCACAGCTATCTTCTTTACCATGGCGACGACCCACAGTGGGGGGCTGTCCCATTGGAATCCGGTGGGCTGGCAATCAGGCATCTCCCTGCCGAAGAGGAGGCCTTCTTCTTGGCTAAACACATAGAGCATCATGCCGTCTTTTTCAACACCCCTGTACGGCTGCGCGACTTGGCCGACTGGAGCATGCTGCTCTGCTCTGACGGTTTCGACATGGGCAGTTTCAGGGAGTTGAAACGGGGGAGCGACGTGGATCGCTTTGCGGAGCTGTTGTCGATGACATGCAATTCGTTGTTTGGACTTGATATCGACTGCCGACCTCCGCAAGGCTTTGATGCCGACGACTTCGAGGCAATGTATATGCATTGCCCCGAGCGCCACCGTTTGGCTCTTGTCCGCGTTGTCCGCCGCAGCTGGAAATATATCCGCCATGGCCGCAAGTACCGTTCCATCTATGGGCAGTCCATGTTCCGCCGCTTCTACTTGCGCAACATTTGGGTTGCAATCCGGAACGGAATCGGCAACAGTTGTGCTGGCACAAGAAAGCGATAGAGCCTTGGTGTTCACCTGACGACGGTCACGGTGCCTTTCCGGGTTTGAGTCAGCTGGGGCTGTGCAAGGGTACGGTATCTCATCACCCAGGTGTATGAGCCTTGCGGGCAGGGTTTGCCGTTGTAGGTGCCGTCCCATGAGCCTGTGAGGACATCGAAATGGGACACGAGCATTCCGGCACGGCTGTAGATCCAGACTTGGCCGCCGGCCAGCTGGCTGTGTTGGATTGTGAAGCGGTTGTTGGTGGGCTCGTCAGGAGTGATGGCGTTCGGTGCCCAGACGATGGACTGGTCGCTGTGCACGGTGGCCCACACGCTGTCGGTGCAGCCCGCCATGGTGCGTGCCACGAGGAGCACCGACACCGAGTCCGCATCTTGGGGGAACCGGAAGGTGGTGAAGCGTGAGGTGTCGTCGAAAAAGGGGACTTCGCTGCCGGAAATGATATGCCACTGCCGTGAGTGGCTCTCGGAGCGGTCGTGCAGTCGCACGTCGGGGTGGTCGATGTCGACGAGTGCGGGGGCTATTTCCATCGAGGCCTTGAAGTTGTCGTCGAGGTCGAGGAGAAGGTGCAATACCGAGTCGCAGCCGAAGCTGTTGACGAGGAAAATCTTGGGGTCGTAGGTAGACTGGTTGTAGGTGTTGCCGTCAATCCAGCGGTAAGGCACTCCGTCGCACACAACGGCCCGGTGATAGACGTGGTGAGAGGGGTGTACGGTGAGGAGCAAGGTGATGGTGCTGTCGCAGCCATGGACGTTGTTGACGGTGAACCGGTAGTCGAAGCGGGCGCTGTCGCCTGAGAAGGTGTGGTTAAGCCATGAGTAGGGGAGGCTGCTGCTGCAGATGGTGTCGGAGAGGACGGTGGTGTGGGTGGGGTTGACGGTGAGGGTGAGATGCACGGTGCTGTCGCATCCGAAAGAGTTGAGGGTCGAGAACTGGTGGTGGAGGACGGAGTCGGAGAAAGGGAGGCCATGCCAGGTGAAGGGCAGCTGGTTGTCGCAGATGGTGTCGGAGAGGTGGATGTCGTGGACGGGGTTGACGGTAAGGGTGAGTGTCACCACGCTGTCGGCACCATGTGAGCTGAGAGTCGTGAATCGGTAGGTGAACGACGTGCTGTCGCCGACGAAGGTGTGGCTGTGCCACGAGAATGGGAGCATATCGGCGCACACCGACGTGTCGAGGGTGGTGCTTGTGTTGCGCCAGACGTGAAGGCTGTAGTGGATCGTGCTGTCGCAGCCCTCTGAGTTTTGAATTACGAATTGTGAATTATGAATATCGTCGAAGAATGTGGAGTCCATGAAAGTGAGGGGCAGCAGGTTCTCGACGATGGTGTCGCTGATGGTTGTGTCGCTTGAGTTCCTGACGTGCAGTCTCATGGTCAGTATGCTGTCCTCGCCGTGAGTCGCTGCTGCCGCGAGGGTCACGACGGCGTTGCCCGCGCTGTTGAATGCCATGCCGTTCCATGTGAAGGGCAGCTCGGTATCGCAGATGCTGCTGTCGGCGGTGGCATGGACGTTGAACCAAACGTGGAGGCTGTAGGTCAGCAGACTGTCGCAGCCTTGCGAATTCGGGATGGAGAATGACGAATCCTGGACCTCCGACGCGAAGGAGCGTCCTCCGAAGAGTGTAGGCAGCTGGTTCTCGACCACGGTATCGCGACGGGAGTAGGCACTGTTTCGTTTCACATGGAGCGTCATGAACACTGTGCTGTCGGCGCCTTGGTGATTGACGGTCGTGAACTGGAAATGGAAAACAGAGCTGTCGCCCGAGAAGGTGTGTCCATGCCATGTCAGCGGCAGGGCATCCTCGCAGACGGTGCTGTCAAGCAGGCAGAACGTGTTGGGGAAGACGGTCAGCGAGAAGTGAACGGTGCTGTCGCAGCCCATGGCGGTGGTCAGGATTATCGAGGTGTCTGTCACCGCGCCGGAGAATACGATGCCGGCAAAGCTGTAGGGCAGTTGGTTTTGGACTATGAAGAGGGAGACGGTATCGTCGTATGTCGGCGACACGGAGAGCACCAACGTGCGGTGATGGTATCCGCTGTCGCCACAGAAAGTGCCCGGCTCGGTGTATGGTGCGTCGAAAAGCCAGGCAGTGTCGCCATGGCAGATTGCAGCCACGATGGTGTCGTTGCGGTAGCAAGGGTTAGGGACTGAGATGGTTTGCGAGGCGGTGTCGGTGCAGCCACCGTTGAGTGAGGCCACAAGCTGTACGGTGTGTTGGCCGGGTGTCAGTATGACGGTGGGGTCGTTGTCTGTCGAGACGGGAAGGCTGTCGACAATCCATTCGGCAGCGTCGCAGGGGAGCGTGGTGAGCGTGTGACGGCTCGTGTCGCGGCTTATCACGCTGCTGTTGTGCAGAACTATGGGCAGGTCGCAGCCGTCTCTCGCCAGCGAGTCCCAGCTCATGAGTGCTGTAGGGTAGCTGACGTCGGCAATGGCGGCAAGTTCGAACGAGCAGTCGGCTCCCGCCGGCGCTCCCACGAATCCAAGCCGGCAACGGTATTCGCCGGCGAAGGTGACATGCAGGGACTTGGCGGTGGAGAGCGTGACTGAGGGCTGCGACGTCTTGTACCACTGGTAGCTGAATCCGTCGGGGGCTGTGAAAGTGTTCTCCACCTGCGTGCCGCAGGACTCGGAGGTCAGCGTCTTGGTCGAGCAGTCGATGACGAAGTAGGCGTAGCCATAGTGCTGCTGGTGGGAACAGTCGCTAGTCGTCAGGCGGATGAAGATTGTCTGGCCGTGGAGTGGGGTGAGGTCGATGCCCACGGAGGTCCAGTCTTTCCAGAGCGTAGAGCTCTGGCCGGGACCGCTGTGGTTGCCGTTCGAGTGGATGTTCCATCCCAGACTTGTGCTTGCCACGAAGTTGGCCGAGTAGCAGGAACTGTTGATTTCGTTGTAGTCCTCGTCGAGGATCATGAACGAGAAGCGGGGCTGTTCGGAGGCTGTGTGGTTGGGTACCTGAAGGACTGCGGCATACCGGAGCAGGAGGAGGTCGCATTGTGAGGTGTCGACATCATACTGGTAGGTTATGCTCTCGGCCTGGCCTCCCGTTTCCCAGTTGCCGAGGCGAACCGACGAGGTGTAGCCTGGAGGGATGGTGTGGAGCAGGTTGCCTGTGCGTGGGTCGGTCTCGGTGGTGTCGGTGTGGACGGTGTGGCGCGACAGGCTGCTGCCGCTGCCGTAGTCGATGATACCGTCGTGCTGCCGCGGGTTCACGAAGATGCCGTAGTTGCCTTTGACGAAGCACGACGACAGGTCGCTATAGTTGACGCATGAGCTTCTGGGTTCGTCGCAGGGGGTATGCAGTTTCTGGATTCTGACGGCGCAAGGGTTGTCGTCGAGGGTGTCGTGCGTGATGGCGAAGAAGTATGTCGTGTTGCTTGTCAGCCCGTTGAGTGTCGCTGTTGATGCTGCTGTTGTCACCGCCGCAGCCAGGTCTTCGGGCGAGGTGCCGTAGTGGACTGTCCAGCTGCTTGCGCCGCTGCTGTCGTTCCATGTGAGCGTGGCACCGGTTGACGAGACGGTGTCGACGACGATGCCGTATATCGCTGTGGAGGGCATGTCGCAGACGCTCACTGTGAGTGCGAAGCCGTTGTAGTTCAGCTGCGAGTTGGTAGTCAAGGCAAGGGTGATAGCACCCAAGGCCGATGTGGAGTTTATGCTATGCAGCCCGCTGCAATGGTCGAGCATCGTACAGTTGCGGTTCTTGCCTTCGTAGAGGTAGAAGAAGTCGCTGTTGTACTCTGTGTGGACGACGCCGCTGATGGTGATTGCCGTCCCGCTGTCGGAGACGAGGGTCAGCGTGCTGTTGCAAGAGTTGGGGTAGTTGCCGGTGCCTCCCGGGTCGAGGATGGTGTAGGTGAGGCCGGCGTGAAGGGTGTCGGTACGGCAGCCGTCGGCCGGCATGGTGATGGCGGTCTGTGCCTTGGCATGGAGCGCAAACATCATGATGACCGCAAGTGTTGATGTCGTGGCTCTGAAGGATGATATGTGCGCAAGGAGAGACATCACTCTTTGACGGCTGGCAGGTCGGACGGCGGGATTGGTGTTGCCGGCGGGTCGATGTGGACATCCACTTGCGGGAAAGGGATACTTATACCGTTGGCATAGAATGCTTTATAGATATTCTCGCGTATGCGCATCCAAAGGGTCCAATAGTCGTCGACCGTGGTCCACAGCCATAGCGAGTAGTCCACCGAGCTGTTGTTGAGTTCGCTGACGCATATTTTTGGTATTGGCTCTTTAAGGATGAGGGGGTCGTCATCGATCACTTGCTGGATGACGGCGCGAGCCTTGTCGAGGTCGGTGCCGTAGGCCACGCTGGCCACAATATCGAGGCGGATTACTCCGTCGCGGGTGTGGTTGATGAGGCTTTTGGTTGCCAGCTCGCTGTTGGGGACGATGATGATGCGTCCGTTGAAGGGGCGTATGAAAGTGTGGAAGATGCGGATCTCTTTGACGTAGCCTTTGTATCCGCCCACTTCGATATAGTCCCCGGCCTTGAAAGGCCTCATCAGCAGGATGATGACGCCGCCGGCGAAGTTCTGCAGTGTGCCCTGCAATGCCATGCCTACAGCAAGACCGGCGGCACCGAGGATGGCAATGAACGAGGTGGCCTTGATGCCGATGATGTCCATGGCCATGATGATGAGCATCACCTTCATCAGCACATCGACGAGCGAGGTGAGGAAGCCCTTCAGCGACCCTTCGGCGTTGCGTTTTTCGAGCACACGCATAAGGGCTTTCTTGAGCAGCTTGATGAGCTTGAAACCCACCCATAGCACCAGAATGCATCCTAACAGCTTGGGAATGAAGGCTACAGTCAGGTCGACAATGCTTGATAGGGCATCTTTGATGATGGTGTTTTGTCCGGTGACCACATCCTTGATGTCGCCGATCCCCATGTTGCGGAGCGAGTCGGCGACGGTATGCATCGCGCTGTCGGTTTTCACCACGGCCTCGGCGATGCTGCCTTCGGCTATGACTTTTGTCGTGTCGGCGGCTGGCGTGATTCCTGCCTGTGCGGCCACTGCCAGCATCTTGTCGGTATCGTCTATAAGATACATTGTTATTGCGTTATTGTGTTGTCTCGTTATAACGCGGTTTGTTTTTTTTTATTGTTTTTTGGCTGATTTAACTTTTTTTATTAGATTTGCATTTGAATCAGACGGCTGACAAGGACTGTGTTCTACGTGTAAGACGCTTGATATTATAGAGTTAAAAATGTAACAAAAACAATAACCAATCAAACAAAACATCAGTTATGGAAGAAACATTCAGAAACATTGACAATGCGATGATGCCCGAAAACCGCGACATCCGCGCTGCGGCTCTCGCTGAATTGCGAGGCAACTGGACACAGCCTGTCCTCACAACCCTTGTCTACGTCATCGTTGTCGGTGCTGCCTCTGGGTTGCTCGGCATGATCCCGTTCGTTGGCAGCCTTGCGGCATCGCTCCTTATTGCCGCCCCTCTCGGCTTCGGTTTTGCCATCACGTTCCTCAACTTTATGCGTGGCATCGACCGTGACGACATGGTGGGCAAGCCTTTCATGTGTTTCCAGGACTATGGCCGTTTCCTCGGCGTGTCGGTGCTGACGACCGTCTATACGATGCTGTGGACGCTCCTCCTCATCGTACCCGGCATCATCAAGGGCTATTCCTACGCCATGACCTCCTTCATCATGCACGACAATCCGCAGCTCACTGCCGACGAATGCATCGAGACCAGCATGCGGATGATGGACGGCAACAAGTGGAAACTCTTCCTACTCGACCTCAGCTTCATCGGCTGGGCGTTGCTCTGCTGCCTGACCTTCGGCATCGGCTTGCTGTGGCTTACGCCCTATATGCAGTGCAGCCGCGCCAAGTTCTACGAAGAGCTCAAGGCACGCCAGACCAACACGGGCGAGCAGAACAACTGGTAGTATTTCTGTTGAACCATTCAGAGAGCAAGAATAGCCGTGCCGAGTGATCTGCACGGCGTTTCTTTCTTTACAGACTATATGATAATTTGAGAAAACATGGCAAAAACGGATATCAGAACAATTCTAGGGGCGTGCGACCATACGTTGCTGCTCCAAAACGCAACATGGAATGACATAAGACGGCTCTGCGACGAGGGACTGGAATACCGGACAGCATCGGTCTGCATACCGCCTTGCTACGTCGAACCGGCCAGGAAGCATGTCGGCGGTGCGATGAGAATATGCACCGTCATCGGCTTCCCCAACGGCAACATGACTACCGCGGCCAAGGTGTTTGAGGCAGGGGATGCGATCGGACGAGGTGCCGACGAGATTGACATGGTGATAAACATAGGGATGCTGAAAGGGGGCGAGTACGGCTATGTGCGGCGGGAGATAGAGGCTGTGAAGAACGTCTGCGGCAGCAGGGTGCTGAAGGTGATAGTGGAGACCTGCATGCTGACAGACGAGGAGAAGGTCAGGATGTGCGGCATCGTCGCTGAGGCTGGCGCAGACTATATCAAGACCTCCACCGGATTCGCCCAATCGGGCGCGACATTCCATGATGTGGAACTATTTGCAAAGCATGTGGGACCGGCGGTGAAAATCAAGGCCGCCGGCGGGATTGCGTCGCTGGAGGATGCGGCGAGGTTTTTGGAGCTGGGTGCAAGCCGCCTCGGGACGAGCAGGATAGTGAAGATTGCGAAAGCGATGAAAGAAGCAGAGTGAAATGTGTGGTCTGCAACCACACAAACAATCAGGCAATCAAGCAATCAAGCAATCGAAGTCAGTCGCATTTGCTCCATCCGCAGGAGGTGCAGTGCTTGCATCCGCCGCTGTAGACCACGGTTTTCTGCCCACATTCGGGACACACCTCGTCGGTGGTGGTGCCATCCTTGATGTAGCGTCGCAGGGCTCGTGCCACGCCGTTCTTCCAGGTGGTGATGGAGTCCTCGTCGAAGTTGAGCTTGGAGATGAGGTCCACGACATTGGGGATGGGCATGCCGTGGCGCAGGATGCCGCTGATGAGCTTGGCGTAGTTCCAGTATTCCTGCTTGAAGGTGCGCGACAAGCCCTCGATGGTGACCTTGTATCCGTCGGGGTCGAGGAACTGGAAGTCGTAGCGGGCATGCTCGTCGCCCTGCTCCTTGACACGTATCACCCAGCCTTTCTCGACACCGGCGGGCAGGAGGAAGTTGTGTGCGCGGCCGGTGAAAATCTCGTAGGGGCGGCCTTCGTACATGCCGACGACAGCGACCCAGTCCTCCTTGTTGTTCTTGAAACGCAGCACTTCGGCTTCGAGTTTCTTCGGGCGTTTCGGCGCCTTGGTCTCGGCGAACTGGGGGGCGTTGCCGTCGTCCTTGCTGACGAGGACCCCTTGGCGGCTGCCGTCGCGGTAGATGGTGCAGCCTTTGCATCCCGAGCGCCAGGCCGTCTCGTAGATCTCGCGGACGGTCTCCTTGCTGGTCTCCTTGGGGATGTTGACGGTGACGCTGATGGAGTGGTCGACCCATTTTTGGATGGCACCCTGCATCTTGACTTTAGCCACCCAGTCGATGTCGGCCGAGGTGGCCTTGTAGTAAGGTGACTGTTCGATGACCCTCTGCAGATCGGCATCGTTCATGGAAATGACGTCGTCTGCGTTGTAGCCGTTGGCCTTGACCCAGTCGATGAATTTGGGGTGGAAGACGTTGTACTCCTCGAACCAGTCGCCGCTTTGGTCTTGGATGACGTGTTGCTTGGAGTTGTCCTTGTCGTTGGGGTTGATTTTCTTGCGTCGTTTGTAGCTGACGAGGAAGACAGGCTCGATGCCGGAGGTGGTCTGGGTGCAGATGCTCACTGTGCCTGTGGGTGCGATGGTGAGGAGGGCGATGTTGCGGCGTCCGTGGGTGGTCATCTCCTTGTAGAGCTTTGGGTCGGCCTCGGCGATGCGGCGGATGATGGGGTTGTCCTTCTCGCGGTTGGAGTCGTAGATGGGGAAGCATCCGCGTTCCTTGGCCATGGTGACGGAGCTGCCGTAGGCGGCGAGGGCAAGGTTGCGCTGCACGTCGACTGCCATCTCGGTGGCCTCGTCGGTGCCATACCGCAGGCCGAGGGCGGCCAGCATGTCGCCTTCGGCGGTGATGCCGAAGCCTGTGCGGCGCCCTTCGAGGCATTTCATCTTGACGTTGAGCCACAGGTTGCGTTCCACGCTCTTGATTTCGTCGCTCTCGGGGTCGGCATCGATCTTGGCCAGGATTTTCTCCACCTTCTCGAGCTCCAGGTCGATGAGGTCGTCCATCAGGCGCTGACCCATGGTTACGTGCTTACGGAAGAGGTCGAAGTCGAAAGATGCATTGGCGGTGAATGGGTTGCGGACGTAGCTGAAGAGGTTGATGGCCTGTAGACGGCAACTGTCGTAAGGGCAGAGGGGAATCTCGCCGCAGGGGTTGGTGCTTACTGTGCGGTAGCCGTAGTCGGCATAGCAGTCGGGGACCGATTCGCGTATGATGGTGTCCCAGAAGAGTACGCCGGGTTCGGCGCTGCTCCAGGCATTGGAGATGATTTTGTTCCAGAGCGCGCGTGCGTCGATTTCCTTGCTGACGATGGGATTGTCGGAGTCGATGGGGTACTGCTGTACGAAAGGTTTGCCCTCCATGACGCACTGCATGAACTCGTCTGTGATTTTGACCGATATGTTGGCACCGGTGATCTTGCCCTGCTCCAGTTTGGCATCGATGAAGTGTTCGGCATCAGGGTGCTTGATGGAGATGGAGAGCATCAGGGCGCCGCGGCGGCCGCCTTGTGCCACCTCGCGTGTGGTGTTGGAGTAGCGTTCCATGAATGGGACGATGCCCGTGGAGGTGAGTGCACTGTTCTTGACGGGGCTTCCTCCGGGGCGTATGTGGCTGAGGTCGTGGCCCACGCCGCCGCGGCGTTTCATGATCTGCACCTGTTCCTGGTCTATCTTCATGATGCCGCCGTAAGAGTCGCTGTTGCCGCTGTTGCCTATGACGAAGCAGTTGGAGAGAGAGACGGTCTGGAAGTCGTTGCCGATGCCGGCCATGGGGCTGCCCTGGGGCACTATGTAGCGGAAGTCCTTCAGCAACCCGTAGATCTCCTCCTCGCTCATGGGGTTGGGGTATTTCTGTTCGATGCGGGCATATTCGGCGGCCATGCGGCGGTGCATCATGTCGGGGTTCAGCTCCAGTATCTTCGCGCCGTCGCGCAGGGCGTACTTGTTCATCCACACGTTGGCGGCGAGTTCGTCGCCATGGAAGTATTCGACCGAAGAACGCATGATTTCGTCGGTCTGGTAGGCTGTGGCTGCTGGAGTGTCCGACGGTTTGGTTGTTTGGGTGACTTCGGAACCGGCTGCCGGTTGGTTGTTTTTCGCTTCTTGTTTCTTCATGGTGTTCTTCCTTGTTTTTTTCTGCCCCTCGGGGTGGTCAAAATTCAGAAATAAAGTCTCTCCTTCCATAGATGAAAGATGTTATGTCGCGTAGGAACAGCGTTTTAAATAATGTCTTGTATTTGCGGAACGCGAAACTAAAATACAGATAAGAAATGTTAAGGCATGGCGTTCGCACCCCTTATTTATCAACAAAAAGTAAACAATGAAAAAAACACCTCATAATGAGTGAGGTGCTTTTTTGAAGAAGGAATGGTTGGTATTGCCTTACCTTATGGCAAGGCGTTTCGATGTGGTGCGGTTTCCGCAAGTGACGGTGACAGTGTAGAGACCCTTGGGGAGGTCGGCGACGCTGAGCGACATGCTGCCGGTGCCGGCGGGCAGGACGGTGGTGAAGACCTGTTGTCCGGCCATGTTGCAGAGTGCCACCGTGGAGGGGCACTCGTTCTCGCCAAGGCTGATGTTCACAGCGTTGGAGGCAGGATTGGGGTAGAGGCTGATGGACGGGGTCTCCTCGGCGATGGTGACAGCGGCGTTCGGATTGATGACTGATACGTAGAACTTTACATTGTTCTCGGGCATATCCTCGTTGTAGATTGTGAAGCTGAACAGTGCGTCTGCTGCACCTCCGGGAACCACAAACTCGATGTGGTTTTCGTATTCCTGATAAGGCTCCAATGCGAATGAGCTGGGGGCGAAACTGTCGGAGTGTGTGAGGTTGGGAATGCACCACATTCCTGCACAGATGGTAGACACGTATGTCTCGCTTTCGTTCAGTCTCACTGTGGAGTAGACAGTGGGGATCATAATAAAGGGTTCGATGGTCAAATTGAACCAGAAATCGCAACTGCCATTGCTGGCGGTGAGGGTGATAGTGTCGCCGTCTAATAGTGGTGCATCTTCATAAGTCAGATGGAATTCTGCTTGCGCACTGGCGAGGGCAAAGGCAAGGAATGTGGATAAGAATAATAATGCTTTTTTCATTGTTTGAATGTTTGAATGATTGATTGAATGTTTGAATGCTTGAATGCTTGAATGCTTGAATGCTTGAGTGGTTGATTGCTTGAGTGGTTGAATGCTTGAGTGGTTGAATGCTTGAATGCTTGAATGCTTGAATGCTTGAGTGGTTGAATGGTTGATTGCTTGAGTGGTTGAATGCTTGAGTGGTTGATTGCGTAGCACTCAATCAATAACGCAATCAAGCATTCAAGCAATAACGGATTAGTTCATCGACGACTTTGCGGACGCCGGTGCCGGCTTTCTCCTTGACGATGGTAACGTCGCGCGAGACGGGGACGGCATTGGGGTCGACGAGCCAGCATCGGCTTGAACGGGGCACGTAGTGGATGAGGCCGGCGGCGGGGTAGACGTTCATCGATGTGCCTATGACGATGAAGTAGTCGCACTCCTCGCACAGGCGGGCTGCCGGCTCGATGTTGGGCACGGCTTCGCCGAACCATACGATGTGGGGACGGAGCTGCGCACCGTCCTCTGCCAGGTCGCCAAGGTGGATGTCGTTGTATCCGATGTCGCTGACGAGTTGGGCGTTGCGTTCGCTGCGTACCTTGGTGAGCTCGCCGTGGAGATGCAGCACGTTGGTGGAACCGGCGCGTTCATGCAGGTCGTCGACATTCTGCGTGACGATATGGACTTCGTAGTACTGTTCGAGACGCACCAGCTGCCGGTGGCCCTCGTTGGGTTCGACTGTGGCGAGCTGGCGTCGGCGCTGGTTGTAGAAATCGAGTACCAGAGCCTTGTCTTTCATGTAGCCTTCAGGGGTGGCTACGTCCTCTACACGGTACTGTTCCCACAGTCCGCCGGCATCGCGGAAGGTGCTGATTCCGCTTTCGGCGCTAATGCCTGCACCTGTAAGGATGACGATTTTTTTCATGGTGTTCTTTTTCTGGTTTTTCTAGACAGTCTAGACT
>JAFSKP010000123.1 GCA_017448905.1 Bacteroidales bacterium
GCACTCAAGCACTCAAGCACTCAAGCACTCAAGCACTCAAGCACTCAAGCACTCAAGCATTCAAGCACTCAAGCACTCAAGCACTCAAGCACTCAAGCATTCAAGCATTCAAACATTTTACCCCTTTTTCTTAATAGTTTAAAAAAAAAGATTACTTTTGCACTTTCTAACTGTAATAACACAAACATATAAAATATTCTAAAATGTCACAAGACCAGATTGTTAATAAGGATGACCTTGTTATCCGATTCGCTGGTGACTCGGGTGACGGTATGCAGCTTTCAGGTACGCTGTTCTCCGACGCCAGTGCCCTTACAGGCAACGACATCGCCACGTTCCCCGACTATCCTGCCGAAATCAGGGCACCGCACAACACTGTCGCCGGTGTCAGCGGCTATCAAGTACATGTTGGCTCTCATATTTACAGCTCTGGCGACAAATGCGACATCCTTGTCGCAATGAATCCCGCCAGCTTCAAGTCGCAGCTTAAATGGGCCAAGAAAGGTGCCACCGTCATTGTCGATATGGATACCTTCACCGACGAAGCCATAGAGAAAGCCGGATACAAGGAAAACCCCTTCAACGACGAACTCGAACGGGCCTACACCATCGTCCGCGCTCCCATAACCTCTTTCACCGCCAAGATCGGTGAGAGCCAGGGTGCCGACAAGAAAACCACCGAGAAATGCCGCAACATGTTCGCTCTCGGCATGATTTTCTATCTCACCCACAAGACCCTTGAGAAGACTTTTGCCTACCTCGAGCGCAAATTCGCCAAGAAACCCGACGTCATCAAGCTCAACAAGGCTGTCCTCACCGAAGGTTATGAATATGCCGACAAGTTGGAGCTCATCCACTCCAAGATTGTCGAAGTGGCTCATGCCGAGATGCCCAAGGGACGTTACCGCAACATCACCGGCAACGTCGCAACGGCATGGGGTCTCCTTGCCGCCAGCGAGCGTAGCGGTCGCCGCCTCTTCCTCGGAAGCTATCCTATCACCCCCGCCACCGACGTCATGGTCGAGCTGGCCAAGCACAAATCCCTCGGTGCCCGCGTGTTTCAGGCCGAGGATGAGATTGCCGGCATCTGCTCTGCTATCGGAGCCTCTTTCGCCGGCGCGCTGGCATGCACCTCGACTTCCGGTCCCGGACTGTCGCTGAAGAGCGAAGCCCTCGGACTCGCCGTCATGACCGAGCTTCCCCTCGTCGTCGTCGACGTGCAACGTGGCGGTCCCTCGACGGGTCTGCCCACCAAGACCGAGCAGAGCGACCTCGCCCAGGCTCTCTACGGCCGCAACGGTGAGGCTCCCCTCATCGTCGTTGCCGCCAGCAGCAGCGCCAACTGCTTCTATTGGGCCTACACCGCCGCCAAGCTGGCTCTGGAGCACATGACTCCCGTCATCCTGCTTACCGACGGCTACCTCGGCAACGGCTCGCAGCTGTTCCGCATCCCCAAGGTTGCCGACCTGCCCGCTATCACCCCGCGTCTGGCAAAACCCAACGACCCCAACTACCGTCCTTTCCGCCGCGACCCCGAGACATTCGCCCGTGAATGGGCGCTCCCCGGCATGGAAGGCTTGCGTCACCGCGTCGGAGGCCTCGAGAAATGCCCCGACGGTCCTCTCAGTACCGATCCCGAGAACCACGCACTCATGACCAAAAACCGTCAGGAGAAAGTTGACCGCGTCGCCAACTATATCCCCGACCAGGAAGTCACTGGCAATCCCGACGGCGATCTGCTTGTCGTGGGTTGGGGCGGCACATCCGGTGCCCTCACCCTTGCCGTCGAGGAGTTGAACAATGAAGGCAAGAAAGTGGCTTACACTCATTTCAACTACATCTGCCCGCTGCCCAAGAACACTGGCGACATCCTGCGCCGCTACAAGAAGATTGTCGTTTGCGAGCTCAACAACGGCCAGTTCGCAGGCTACCTGCGTACCAAGTTCCCCGAATGCCCCATGACACAGTACAACAAGATTATGGGTCTACCCTTCGAGGTCGGCGAGTTGAAAGAATGTTTCAATAGTTTAATTGGTTAAATTTAGAACATCTAGATAATCTAGAATGTCTAGAGCGTCTAGAATTAAAAAATTAAAACAATGAGTGAAAGACATTTTGTTCCGAAAACGGACGTAGAATATACAAAGGCAGATTTCACCAGCGACCAGATGGTGAAATGGTGTCCCGGATGTGGTGACCACGCCATCCTTTCTTCGCTGCTCAACACATTCCCCAAGACGCATACCAAGAAGGAGAACGTTGTCATGGTGTCGGGTATCGGATGCTCCTCGCGTATCCCTTACTATGTGGATACATACGGTTTCCACAGCATCCATGGACGCGCATGCGCTATAGCAACAGGCGTGAAGCTGGCCAACCCCGCACTCAGCGTCTGGGTCAATATGGGCGACGGCGACTCGATGGCCATCGGTGGCAACCATCTCATCCACGCCATCCGCCGCAACCAGGATCTGAACATCACCATCTTCAACAACGAGATCTACGGTCTCACCAAGGGCCAGTACAGCCCGACAACCAAGTTCGGCCAGGTCACCAAGACCTCCCCCTACGGCACCATCGACTACCCCTTCAATCCAGGTGAACTCGTCATGGGCGCCCAGGGTACCTTCTTTGCCCGCACCCTCGACTGTGTGCCGGCTCTGACCACCGACGTGATGACCCGTGCAGCCCAGCATGACGGTGCCTCTGTTGTCGAAGTCCTGCAGAACTGCATGATTTTTAACGACAAGACCCATGCCGCCATCACCGACCGTGCTGTCCGCGATGATCGCACCATCGTCCTTGAACATGGCAAACCCATGATTTTCGGCAAAGAGAAGAACAAAGGCCTCCGCTTCAACGGTCGCCAGCTCGAAGCCGTCGTCATCGGAGAGAACGGCGTCACCATCGACGATATCATGGTACATGACGAGACCACCGAGGATACAGGCATCCACATGATGCTCGCCCACATGGGCGGCGACCTCCCTGTTGCCCTCGGCGTCATCCGCAATGTCAAGAAGACCTCTTACACGCAGCTGTACGAGGATCAGATGGACGAGCAGATGGCTAACGGCAAGTACAAATGTGTCGACGACCTCCTCAACAGTGGCGACACGTGGGAGGTATAATCCACGTACCGCTTTGTTCCGTCTTCCGTGAAGGCGCTAACGATAAGCCCCGAGAGCTATGCATGCTTCCGGGGCTTTGTTATTCTCTGTCGGGGTGGCGGTGTTCATCCGCCGAAGTCGTCGAAGAGAATGTTTTCGCGAGCCACACCGAGGTCGTCAAGCATTGAGATTACGGCCTTCGACATCGGCCCAGGACCGCACATATAGTATTCTATGTCCTCTGGGACGGGATGGTTCTTGAGATAGGTCTCGTACATCACGTTGTGAACGAAGCCTGCTGTGTAGGGCACACCGGCAGCATCGGCAGCGGGGTCGGGACGGTCGAGGGCAAGGTGGAAATGGAAATTGGGGAAGTCTTTTTCGAGCTGGCGGAAGTCGTCGAGATAGAAGACCTCGCTCAGGGCACGGGCACCGTAGAAGAAGTGCATCTTGGGGAGATTGCTTGATTGCTTGGCTGCTTGATTGTTTGAGTGGGCTTCGCCTCGCAGAAGATGCATTATCTGTGACCTTAATGGAGCCATGCCGGCACCGCCGCCGATCCAAATCATCTCGGGAAGACTGCTTGACTGCTTGGCTGCTTGATTGTTTGAGTGGTCTTTGACCCTAAATTCGCCGTAGGGGCCGCTCATGATTACCTTGTCGCCAGGGCGGAGCGAGAAGATGTAGCTGGATGCAATGCCGGGATTTACCAGCATGAAAGGGCTTCCACCGCTCTCTGCTCTCCGTTTGCCGCTCTCCGTTTTGTCGAATGGCGGTGTGGCGATGCGGACGGTGAGCATGAAGACATCGCCCTCGTCGGGATAGTTGGCCATCGAATAGGCGCGGACCGTAGGCTCACTGTTGGAGCAGTGAAGGTCGAACATCTTGTATTTCTCCCACGCCGGCAGGTATTCGTTGCCGATGAGGCTGCGGTCGAAGTCGTTGTAGTCAATCTCGAAAGCGGGAATCCTTATCTGGGCGTAGCTGCCAGGCACGAAATTCATGTGTTCGCCCTTGGGCAGCTGCACTTTGAACTCTTTGATGAAGGTGGCGACGTTGCTGTTGGAGATGACGGTGCATTCATACTCCTTGATGCTGAGGATGCTGGCGGGAAGAGCCAGTTCGAGGTCTTCCTTGACTTTCACCTGGCATCCAAGACGCCATCCGTCACGTACCTCCTTGCGGCTGAAGAATCCCACCTCCGTAGGGAGAATGCTACCGCCTCCTTTGACGACACGGCAGCGGCACTGTCCGCACGACCCTTTGCCGCCACATGCCGACGGCAGATGGATATGTTGTTCAGCTAGTGTGGAGATAAGGGAGCCTCCGGTAGGGACTGTAAGTTTTTTGTCGTCATTGATGGTGATGGTGACGTCGCCTTGTGGCATCAGCTTGGCCCTCAACAGCAAAAGCAGTACTACAAGGATAAGGATTACGGTCAGAAAAACGACCAGAGCAGATAATATTGTTGTTGTCATAGTTTTATTCCCATAAACGACATGAAAGCTATGCCCATAAGGCCCGTGATGATGAAGGTGATGCCTACACCTTTGAGGGCGGGGGGAATGGCTGAGTAGCGTAGCTTCTCGCGTATGGCGGCGATGCCGACGATGGCAAGCAGCCAGCCGGAGCCGCTGCCGAGGGCGAAACAGGTGGCCTCTCCGATGTTGGCATATCCGCGCTGCTGCATGAAGAGAGAGCCGCCAAGCACAGCACAGTTGACGGCGATGAGGGGCAGGAAGATGCCCAGTGCATTGTAGAGCGAGGGCGAGAACTTCTCGACAATCATCTCCACCATCTGTACGATGGCTGCGATGACGGCGATGAAGAGTATGAGGCTCAGGAAGCTGAGGTCGACATCGGCCAGCGAGGGGCTGACCCAAGCAAGGGCACCGGGCTGGAGTATGTATTTGTCAAGCAGGAAGTTGACAGGAACGGTGATAAGCAGCACGAAAGTAACGGCTACGCCGAGTCCCAGCGAGGTCTTCACGGTCTTCGATACTGCAAGGTAGGAACACATGCCCAGGAAGAAGGCGAAAATCATGTTGTCGATGAATATCGACTTGACGAATATGTTGAAGTATTCCATTGGTATAGTGAGACAAAAGGGGTTATTAGCTTTTATTCTATTTGTATATTTCCAAGAATTTATATCCGTTAAAATGAACAAGATGCTCAGGATTATCGGCTATCCAAACTTCAGTCTCCCATGCTAGATCTTTCGCTTTTTGCTTAAATAGATTCTTGTTCTCAAAAGCAGTGAAGAAGACCACGTTGGCTGTACAATTAGACTCCGTCAATTTCCTTTTTACTTTTCTAACATTTCTCGCACAGGTCTTTGTTGCGGCTGCGCTGGATCCAGATGATGATGCCCACGAGGATGAGGGCCATGGGAGCCATGATGACGAAGCCGTTGTTCTCGTAGCCGATGTTGTAGAGGCCGAGTTTCTCGAAAACGGGGTAGCCCCACAGCGTGCCATTGCCGAAAAGCTCGCGTACAAAGCCCAAGATGACGAGGATGATGCCATAGCCGAGGCCGTTGCCGAGGCCGTCGAGCAGCGAGTCGAGGGGCTTGTTGCTCATGGCAAAGGCTTCAAGGCGGCCCATGACGATACAGTTGGTGATGATAAGTCCTACGTAGACAGACAATTGCTTACTCACGTCGTAGACGAATGCCATAAGCACTTGATTGACGAGGATGACGAGAGCCGAGACCACCACGAGCTGCACGATGATGCGGATGCGTGGCGGTATGGTGTTGCGCAGCAGCGAGATAATGAGATTGGAGAGGGCGACGACCACGGTCACCGATATTGCCATGACCACGGCGGGTTTCAGCTGGGCTGTCACAGCCAGGCACGAGCAGATGCCCAGCACCTGTACGGTGATGGGATTGCTCTTGTTGAAAGGCGATTTTATAATGTCGATCTTCTTCAAAGTGATTGGTGATTGGTGATTAGTGATGAGTAGTCGTTGTAAGCTTTTTCCAACATGGCAGTGACACCATTGCTGGTCATCGTACCGCCGCTGATGGCATCCACCTGATAGGGATTGTCTTTGTCGGCGTTCTTGGTCAGATAGATGGGATGTTCAGCCATTTCCTTCCCTATGAAGCGTTTGGCAAAATTGTCGGTTGCGATTTCGGCGCCGAGACCAGGGGTTTCGCCCTCGTGGCCGAAGACGGCACCGACCACGTTGCCGCTGCAATCGAGAGCCAAATAGCCCCAGATGGGTCCCCATAAGCCATTGCCTTTCAAAGGAATGATTATGCCGTTGCCATTGTCAAAAGTGAAGTATGGTAGGGAGGTGTTCAGATTGCATTCAGTGATGTTTCGGGCGTAGAGCTCAGGAGCATCGTCGCGAGAGGCATTGATGCCGATGGTTTTCAATATCATTTGCTTGGTCTCGGCGTCGCGGTTCCTGTCCTGGCGAGGCTTGAGGGATGTTGCCACGATGGTCAGGACAACAGCCACCACCGCCGCTAATGCCAAGGCGTAGATGAGCATGTACTTATTGGAGAAGTTCTTCATCGGTTGGTTCTCCTTTCTGCTGCGAGCCAGCGTTTTTTACGACGCCTGATGTTGATGGCAACCACGCAGTGGTCGATGAGGGGTGCAAAACAGTTCATGAGCAGGATGGCGAGCATCATGCCTTCGGGGTAGGCGGGGTTGAGGACACGCAGCGCGACGGCGAAGGCACCGATCAGGAAGCCGTAGATCCATTTGCCCGCGTTGGTCTGTGCCGCTGTGACAGGGTCGGTGGCCATAAAGACACATCCGAAAGCAAAGCCACCCATAAGGTAATGGCAGTAGAATGGCAGCTGCATGTACTCGTTGGCTCCTATGGCATTGAACAGCAGACCCATCAGTCCGCCTCCGATGACGATGCTGAGCATTATTCGCCAGCTGGCGATGCCGGTAATGAGCAGCAGTGCGGCTCCAAGCAGTATGGCAAGGACCGATGTCTCGCAAGTGCTGCCCGGGATTGTGCCGAGGAACATGTCGAACGCAGAGGCCGTCAGAGGCCGGCTGGCCATGAGCTGCCCGAGAGGAGTGGCACCGGCAATGGCATCGCCGGCAAAATGGAACGGAGAGGCTATCCACACATGGTCGCCCGACATGTGGCTCGGATAGCTGAAGAAGAGGAACGCACGAGCCACCAGGGCGGGGTTGAGAAAATTATAGCCGCTGCCGCCGAAGACTTCTTTGCCTATAATGACTGCAAAGGCAACGGCAATGGCAAGCTGCCACAATGGTACGGTGACCGGCACTATCATCGAGATAATCAGGCCAGTGCCGATGAAACCCTCGCTGACCTCTTCGTGGCGTATCTCGGCGAACAGGAACTCTATGGAGAGCCCCACGACGTAGGAGACCACGATGATGGGAAGCATACGGAGGAATCCGAACCAGAACCGGTGCCAGAAACCCCAGTCAAGACCATAAGCCATAGAGGTCTGATACCCTATGTTCCACATGCCGAAGAGCAGGGCAGGAAGCAGGGCTATGACCACTGTGATGATGGTGCGTTTCAGGTCTACTGCGTCGCGAATGTGGCAACCTCTGTATCTGTCACGCATATTGCCGCCTGTGACGGTGTTGGGCGTGAAGGCGAACGACTCGAAGGCCTCGAAGGTCGACGACAGTTTCTCGAACCGGCCTCCTTTGCTGAACGAGGGCTTCAGCCTGTCGAAAAAGTCTCTCAGTTTCATAGGCCAAGCTCCTTTCTGACCTTTTCAAGGCCTTCGCGGATTATGGCTTGGATTTCTGTCTTCGAAGTGTCGGCGAACTCGCAAAGCGCCAAATCCTCAGGCTCAACCTCATAGATTCCGAGATTCTCCATCAGCTCAATGTCGCCAACGATGCAGGCTTTTATCAACTGCATAGGGTAGATGTCCAAAGGAACCAGCTTCTCGAACTCGCCTGTGACGAACAGCGGACGCTGGCTGCCGTGCTTGCTGGTGTCAAAATCTATTTTTGAACACTGGATTTTGATTTTTGAAAGGATTCCACTGAGGAATGTGCGTGATATGCTGAACTTGCGTAGGTTGGGTCGTAGCCATCCCATAAAGTCGTAGTAGTCGCCTTCGGGAATGAAGCATACCTTGTCGCACGACGCTGACAGGAAACTGTCGGAGGCGATGTTGTCTTTCGTTCGTCGCATCGATACGCCACTCAAAACATCGCCACAGATAATCCTTTGTTTACCACTACCGTCCTTAAGTATGGTCGTGGGTATGTCTGACCCAGCGAATAGGCTGTAATAGATAGGTTTGAGTACATTGGGACCACAGAAGGCAACAACCCGATCGGGTTTGTATGTTCCGGTGTGGAACAGATGTCCGATAATCGCAACATCCTGTACGCCGATGGTCCATACAGTCTCACCTTTGTTTATGGGGTCGATATATGCAATCTGTGTGCCGACCAGACCGGCAGGATGGGGACCTTCGAAGAAATGAACTGTGGCATTAGCGGTATTGGCAAGGAATGAGTCTCGTTGGCTCTTGCCGTCAAGAGAAAGATGCACGGGCGCTATTTGAGACAGAACAGTGATGCCCTGTTGGAAATTCTCTCTGCTTTGTGCTAAAGACCGATGAGCCTGAAGGATGTAGTCATAGTCTACCGGAAGCGGCGAGCTGTCGAATGCCGAAATGAAGATTGCCTTGGGTTGGCTGCCGGGGCGTGGCACAATGCCGAAAGGACGTTGACGCAGCATGTTCCACAGACCCGATTCAACCAGCATTTCTCTTATTTTTTCGGCATCGGTTAGGTCGGCATCGGTGATTTTGAATTGACGGTTTCTCTGTAATCCTTCGTCTGCTTCGACAATGACAGAAAGCAACTTGCGCTTTTCGCCGCGTACAATGGCTTTGACTGTGCCGCTGACAGGTGACACAAATGGTATACCCGGGTTATTCTTGTCCTCAAACAGCGGAGAGCCGGCAATGACGCTATCCCCTTCTGACACAAGCAGACGTGGTGCGACGCCGACATAGTCGGTGGGCTTTACGGCGTATTCATACTGAACCCCGTCATGCGAGGGGAACAACAGCTCTAATTCCCGTTGTGCCGCCCCAGGGATGGGTATGTCAAGGCCCTTTGTGATTCTGATTGTGTCGGACTTCATTTTTCAATCATTTCCAGATCAACAGGCTTGAGCATATTCTCCGGTTGCAGGATCTTGTCGAGCTGTTCTTTTGTAAGCAGACCATGCTCAAGGACGAGCTCGTAGACACCGCGGCCCGTCTCGCTGGCTTCTTTGGCGATTTTGGTACTCTGCTTGTAACCGATGATGGGATTAAGCATGGTGACGATGCCGATGCTGTGTTCCACCAGTTGGCGGCAGTGTTCCTCGTTGGCGCGAATGCCGTCGATGCAGAAGTTGCGGAGGGTGTCGAGTCCATGTTCCAGCAGGTGGATACTTTCGAAGAGGGTGTAGGCGATGACAGGCTCCATGACGTTGAGTTCCAGCTGGCCGTTGTCGCTGGCGAGGCTGATGGTCATGTCGTTGCCTATCACCTTGTAGCAGACTTGGTTCATGACTTCGGGGATGACAGGGTTGACCTTGCCGGGCATGATGCTGCTGCCTGGCTGCCGTTCGGGCAGGTGTATTTCGTTGAAGCCGCAACGTGGACCGCTGGAGAGAAGCCTCAGGTCGTTACACATCTTGTTGATTTTGATGGCTAGGCGTTTCATGGCGCTGGAATACTGTATCATGCAGCTGGTGGCGCTGGTGGCCTCGATAAGGTTGTCGGCAAGCTCTATCTCCCATCCTGTTATCTGGCGTAGAGCCTCGATGCAGGCCTTGCTGTAGCCGGGTTTGGAGCAGATGCCAGTGCCGATGGCTGTGGCACCCATGTTTACGGTGAGAAACTCGTCGGCTGCCGACCTGAGGTTGGCTACCTCGCCTCGCAGCGAGGCCGCAAAGCCGCCAAAAGTCTGTCCGAGAGTCATCGGGACGGCGTCCTGTAGCTGCGTACGCCCCATCTTGATGACGTTGGCGAACTCTTTCGACTTCTTGTCGAGGGCGTCGATCATGCGTTCCAGGCAGGGATAAAACTCCAGATGCTCCAGGCACATGGCCATGTGGATGGCGCAGGGATAGGCATCGTTGGTGCTCTGGCTGGCGTTGACGGTGTCGTTGGGCGAGCAATACTGGTATTCGCCGCGACGATGGCCCATGTGCTCCAGAGCCAGGTTGGCGATAACCTCGTTGGCACACATGTTGGTGGAGGTGCCTGCGCCGCCCTGTATCATGTCTATGGGGAAATGGTTGTGGTAGCGTCCCGCAAGGAGCTGGTCGCAGGCCCAGATGATGGCCTCGCCCTGCTCGGGGGTAATCATGCCCACCTCGATGTTGGCGATGGCTGCGGCCTTCTTGGTGATGGCCATGCCTTTGATGAAGTTGGGATAGCTGCTCATCAGCTGTCCGCTAATGTAGAAGTTCTCGATGGCGCGTTCCGTCTGGATACCGTAAAGGGCATCGTTAGGGACATCGCGTGATCCCAAGAGGTCGCTTTCAGTGCGGAATTGTTGTTTGTCCATGGTAGTAATAACAGTCTGTCAGTTTTAGTGGTTTGAGAGGTGAGAAGAGGGTTTGTGGTTGCCGGCGAAGAGCTGTTTGATCCATTCGCGGTTTAGGCGTGCGATGTTCTGGCGTTTGATCTGTTTTGGGCATTCGGCTTCGCAGGCAAAAGTGTTGGTGCAGCTGCCGAAGCCGAGTTCATCCATGCGGCATACCATTTTCTTGACGCGTTCGTGGGCCTCGACCTGGCCTTGTGGCAGCATGGCGAGGTGTGCCACCTTGGCACCGACGAAGAGCATGGCACTGGCGTTCTTGCAGGCAGCCACACAGGCTCCGCAGCCGATACACTCGGCGGCATCCATCGCCATGTCGGAAAAACGTTTTGGCACGGGAATGGCGTTGGCGTCGGGCACGCCTCCGGTGGTTACGCTGATGTAGCCTCCGGCCTGGATAATCTTGTCGAAAGCGCTACGGTCGACGACAAGGTCGCGGATGACGGGGAAGGCCTTGGCACGCCAGGGTTCAATCCATATCTCGTCGCCGTCGTCGAACTTGCGCATGTGAAGCTGGCAAGTGGTCACTCCGTCGTCGTTGCCATGAGGGCGCCCGTTGATATAGAGTCCACACATGCCGCAGATGCCCTCGCGACAGTCGTTGTCGAAGCAGACAGGATGGGCTATGTTGTCGTTGATGAGGCTCTCGTTGAGGATGTCGAGCATTTCGAGGAAGGAGCAGTCGGGCGAGATGTCGCTGACCTTATAGGTCTCGAAACGTCCTTTGTCGGTGGCGTTCTGCTGGCGCCATATATGAAGTGTGAAATTCATTTTGTGATTGTTTGATTGCTTGATTGTTTGATTGTTTGATTGCTTGATTGCTTGTGCGTTAGCCACTCAAGCATTCAAGCATTCAAGCATTCAAGCGTTATTATTGTTTGTAGTTGCGAGTTGCTATCTTGATGTGTTCGTAGTTGAGGGGCTCTTTGTGGAGAGTCTCAGGCTTGCCGTGACCCTGGTATTCCCAGGCGGCGACGTACATGAAGTTCTCGTCGTCGCGCAGGGTCTCGCCGTCGTCGGTCTGGCTCTCGGTGCGGAAGTGACCGCCACACGACTCGCGGCGGTGCAGTGCATCGGCGGTGATGAGGCGAGCCAGCTCGAAGTAGTCGGCCAGGCGCAGGGCTTTCTCCATCTCGGGGTTGAAGCTCTCGATATCGCCGGGGATGCGGACGCTCTTCCAGAACTCGTCCTCTAGCTCGTCGATCATGGCGGAGGCTTTGGTGAGGCTTGCCTCGTTGCGGCTCATGCCCACCTGCTCCCACATGATGTGTCCCAGACGCTTGTGGAAAGAGTCCACGGTCTTGTCGCCGCCGATGCCCATCAAGCGTTCTTCGCGCTGGCGTACACTCTGTTCGGCTTCGTCGAATTCGGGAGTGTCGGTCGGGATGTGGCCTATGGTGATCTGGTCTGCAAGGTAGTTCTGCAAGGTGTAGGGTAGGACGAAGTAGCCGTCGGCGAGACCCTGCATGAGGGCTGATGCCCCTAGACGGTTGGCGCCGTGGTCGCTGAAATTGCATTCGCCGGCGGCAAAGAGGCCGGGGATGGTGGTCTGCAGCTCGTAGTCGACCCAGAGACCACCCATGGTGTAGTGTACGGCAGGGTAGATCATCATAGGGGTCTCGTAGGGGTTTTCGTCGGTGATTTTCTGGTACATCTGAAAGAGGTTGCCATATTTCTGCTCGACGATGTCCTTGCCGAGGCGACGGATGGCATCGCTGAAGTCGAGGTAGACGGCAAGGCCTGTGGAACCCACACCGTAGCCTGCATCGCAACGCTCTTTGGCGGCACGCGACGCCACGTCGCGTGGCACCAGGTTGCCGAAGGCCGGGTAGCGGCGTTCGAGGTAGTAGTCGCGCTCCTCCTCGGGTATGTCGTTGGCGCGCTTCTGTCCGGTGCGGATGGCTTCGGCGTCCTCCTTCTTTTTCGGCACCCAGATGCGGCCGTCGTTGCGGAGGCTCTCGCTCATGAGGGTGAGCTTCGACTGGTAGTCGCCGTGGACGGGGATGCAGGTGGGGTGTATCTGTACGTAGCAGGGGTTGGCGAAGGCGGCACCTTTGCGGTGGCAGATCCATGCCGCGCTGCCGTTGCTGTTCATGGCATTGGTGGAGAGGAAATAGACGTTGCCATAGCCGCCGGTGGCGAGAACCACGGCATGTGCCGAATAGCGTTCCAGCTTGCCGTCGACGAGGTTGCGGACTATGATGCCGCGGGCACGTTCCTTGCCCTCCTTGTCCTTGACCAACACCAGTTCCTCCATCTCGCAGCGGTTGTGGAGACGGACGCTGCCGCGTTCGATCTCGCGGCTCAGCACACCGTAGGCGCCAAGCAGGAGCTGCTGGCCCGTCTGTCCGCGGGCGTAGAAAGTGCGGCTCACCTGTGCACCACCGAAAGAGCGGTTGTCGAGTAACCCGCTGTAGTCGCGGGCAAAGGGGACACCCTGCGCCACACATTGGTCGATGATGTCGCCGCTGACTTCAGCCAGGCGGTAGACGTTGGCTTCGCGGGCGCGGTAGTCGCCGCCCTTGATGGTGTCGCGGAAGAGGCGTTCGATGCTGTCACCGTCGTTCTGGTAGTTCTTGGCGGCGTTGATGCCGCCCTGGGCGGCAATGCTGTGTGCGCGGCGCGGCGAGTCCTGGATGCAGAAGATGTCGACGTTGAAGCCGAGAGCCCCAAGGGAGGCGGCAGCGGATGCTCCGGCAAGGCCGGTACCGACGACGATGATGTCGAGTTTGCGCTTATTGGCCGGGTTGACCAGCTTTTGGGAGGTTTTATAGTTGGTCCATTTTTCAGAAAGAGGACCTTCGGGTATTTTGGAATCTAAAACCATTCTTGTTATTGACTTTTGACTTTTGACTTCTAGACTGTCTAGATTGTCTAGATTGTCTAGACTGTCTAGACTGTCTAGATTGTCTATTCTATTACGGATTATTTGAAAAAGAACACGCAGAGCGGCACCATCGCGAAGCCGAGGCAGACGACCCATGTGTAGACGATGCCGAGGACTTCTATGAGACGGCTGTATTTGTAGTGGTTGAGGCCGAACGACTGGAAAGCCGACTCGAAGCCGTGGCGTATGTGTAACCCCACTACGAAGAAGAACACCAGGTAGCACAGCACTATATGCCAAACCGAAAATTTTTCGCGTGCGGTATTGTAGAAATCGGGTTCGAAGGCCGCATCGGGGAAGCATTCCTGCAACACTTCCTTGTCGGCATGGCTTAATTGGCGCAGCCAGCGACCATCCTTGCTTATTTTCTGGTCCTGAATGGCTTGCATTACGATAATCTGTGCCTCTTCGCTCACTTCCTGACTGGGGTCGGAAATGACGAAATCCTCGGTCTTCACCATATAGTTGCCGCCTTTGACCACATTGAGCTTCACAAAGTAGAAGTCGTAGAAATGGAACAGGAGGCACACCAGCAGCAGGCTTCCCGTGATGATGGCGAGTTTGCTGCCCTTGGCCGTCTTGGTGCGGCTGGGTCGTTGATAGCGTACAGGCCGATTGCCGCGGTTCTGGCACCACAGGATGACGGAGAGACAGATGTGCAGCAGGAATGTGCCCAGAAGCACAACCTCTGCAACCTTGACAAGGGCATTGGTGCCCATGAAATGGCAGAAAGAGCTGTAGGCGTCGCCGCCGTCGTCGGCAAGGATGAATAGGTTGGCGCACATGTGGAACAGCAGGAACACCAGGAGAAATGTTCCGAACAGTGCCACCAAGAGCTTCTTGGTGATGGAGCTCAGTTTTATCAGTTTATTGTTCATTGTTTTATTTTTGTGGTTCTGATAGGTCCAGATGGTCTAATATAGTCTGTTTTTTAAAGGAAGGCTTGGAATATGCCTTTATTGTTGAATTCCAGCTTGGTTCCGTTGGCAAGTTGAATCTGGTACCTTTTCGTGGTTTTCGATACCCAGACAATCAGTTGGCCTTCGTAGTATTTGTCGATGTGCGACAGCATTGCTTTGGGCAGCAGGGTGGTAGGCACGCCGTCATAGCAGCGCATCTCGATCCAGCGGCCTTGGGCGTCGAACTTGATGGTAGACCCGTTCTCGATGGAGGCTTTGTATTCCACCCGTTTGCCCATTTTGTTGCGCCAGGCATCCACTGTGGGTGCGCCGTTCCAGGCTTTCCTGATGGTGGTGCGTGCCTGTGCGGGCAGCTGCGTGCTTTTGATTTGGGTGATTTGTGCATTGCTTACGAATGCACAGACAGTCAGAAAGAAAAGAACTAATGAAATCTTCTTCATTGTTATTTTTTTTTGTGATTAGAAACGTTTAAAAAATAAGTTGTGACAATGATTATAGTTGTTTTGCTGATAATGAGCAAGGGAAAACCATTAACCCTTAGCCTTTACTTAAAGTGTGAATTCCAGTCGTTCGGCGAATCTTTCATTGCTGATGCCGTCGGAATGGGAGTAGGTGAGGTGTCCGTTGACGAATGTCATCTCCACACGGGTGTGGAGTGTCTGTCCCTCGTAGGGGGACCATCCGCATTTGTAGAGCAGGTCCTCTCTCTTTATCATGTATTCCACGCCGGGACGAACAAGTACAAGGTCGGCCTTGTAGCCTTCGCGGATGAAGCCGCGTTCGCGGATTCCGAAAATTGAGGCAGGATTGTGCGACATGGCGCGTACGATGATGGGCAGCCATGAGTTGCGGAAATCCTCCTCCTCCTCGGGGCCGAGGCCTGTATGGTATACGGTTTCCAGCATGAGCGGAAGGCTGTGTTGGATGGAAGGTATGCCGCCTGGGGCATCAAAGTAGCGTTGTTGCTTGCTTTCGAGCGTGTGAGGCGCATGGTCGGTGCCGATGGTGTCGATGAGGCCGTCGTACAGGCCTGCCCAAAGGGCCAGGCGGTCCTCGTTGCGTTTGATGGCGGGGTTGCACTTGATGAGGTTGCCGAGGGCTGCATAGTCGCGGTCGTCGAGCCAGAGATGGTTGGGGGTCACCTCGGCGGTGACGTGTTTCTGTTCGAGCGGCAGGTTGCTGAGCAGGTCAAGCTCGGTGGCTGTGCTGAGGTGGGCTATATGAAGGCGAGTCTTGTATTTCCTCGCGCGTTCGATGGTCTTGTAGGTGCTGACGAAACAGGCCTCCGTGGTACGGATTTGGGGGTGCAGAGCAGCTGTCTCGCGCTCGGTGCCTTGGCATTCGAGCTTGAAGTTGTGTAGGTTGGCCTGGATGATATGTTCCTCTTCGCAGTGGGCGACGATAAGTTTCTTGGCTTGTGAGAAAAGCCGGTCGAGGGCGTCGGGGTCGTTGACCAGCATGTCGCCGGTGCTGCTGCCAAGGAACAGCTTGATTGCCGCGAACTTCGTCGGGTCGGCCTTGAGCAGTTCGTTGATGTTGCTGTTGGTGGCGCCGAGCATGAAGCCGTAGTTTGCCATGCTTTTTTCGGCGGCGAGAGCGACTTTCCTTTCCAGCAGTTCCATCGTCGTGGTCTGGGGCTTGGTGTTGGGCATGTCGATGAATGACGTCACGCCGCCAGCCACGGCGGCACGGCTCTCGCTCGCGATGTCGGCCTTCTCGGTCAGACCCGGCTCGCGGAAATGCACGTGAGCGTCGATGACGCCGGGGAGCAGAAGCATGCCGGTGGCATCAATGCAATTATGAATTATGAATTTCGAATTTCGAATTAATTCGCTGTCGGGGAGTACGATGCGACCATCGATTACATATATGTCACCCTCGCGGATGACACCTTCGTTTACTATGGTTGCATTATGAATCAGATAGTTTTTCATAATTCAACTTTCATAATTCAAAATTAAAACTTTTGTTTTTCTGCCCAGCGACGGGCTGCCTCGTAGGCTTCGGCCGAGGTGGTGTAGATGTTTTTCACCACGAATTGGCCGGTATGGTCGATGCAGCCCCATCGACCGTCCATCTTGGCGGGAGCGACGCGGTTGTTCCAGGTCTTGATGAATAGTTTGGCATCCTCGAGGGTGGGCTGGATGACCCATTGCCCCTTGAAGTTCACATATCCCCAGTAGCCTGTGGCCTTGTTCTTTATGGGATACAGCCAATGCCCCAGTTCCTGGTCGTTGTCCCATTCGTAGCCTGCCTGGTAGGCCTCGCTGCTCAAGGTGAAACAGTTCTGCGACAGGTGTTCGCCGTTGTTGTCGATGCTGGCCCACAGACCATCGAGCTTGCAGGTGGCAAACATGCCGGTGTCGTTGATGAAATGGGTGGCATCCTCGTAGATGGGGTTGATAACCCATTCTCCCTCATAGTCGACCCATCCGTACTTGCCTGTCGCAATGTCGGTTACCGGCAGACGCCAGTCGGCCAGGTTGCGGCCATGCTCTTTTTGGCTCAAGGCATAGTCGGCATCCTCGCGAGTGTAGAAGATGCATTTCGAGACGACGTTGCCGTTGCGGTCGATGGAACCCCAACGGCCGTCGCGTTTCACTTGTGCATAGATGTAGTTGTGGTCCGGTCCGAAGAAGTCGTAGTCCTCGTATTCTGCTGTCACCACCCAGCGGCCCAGGTAGTTGACATATCCCCATTTGCCAGTTTCCTTTTCCTTGGTGGGATAGCGCCAAGTGTCGTAGTGGCGGCCGTGGATCCACTGCTTTCCGGCAAGGTCGGCATGCTCTTTCTCCATGAAAACAGGTGCGATGACCATCACCCCTTTCCGGTCGATGCAGCCCCAGCGGTTGGCGGTCTTTACGGCGGCGAAGCTCATGGGTTCCTGTCCGACGAAGACTGTTGCACCGTCGTATTTGGGTTCAAATTTCCAGTTGCCGTAGTAGTCGACGAAACCCCATTTGCCGTCGGCGGGATTTTGGGCAGGGTAGAGCCATTTTCCAGGCTCGTCACCTTTTTCCCACTCCTTGCCAGCTGCTTCGGCCTCGTCGCTGGTATGGAAGATGTTGCGTACAATCATCTTTCCGCGGTTGTCGATGCAACCCCAGAAACGGTCGAGTTTGACTACGGCAAAGCGTTTGAAATGACCCTGAAACTCGAAAGCATACTGAAATTGAGGTGCAATCTGCCAGGCTCCGTCACTGTTTTTGAATCCATAAAGCTTCGTGCTGGACTGCATGCTAAGAGTTTGGGCATTAGTGTTTAACATCAGAAGGCACACCAATGCCACCAACGAAAATATCTTTTTCATTTTTGTTTTTTTGCTTATTGAAATAAAATGCAAATATACAAAAAAAAAACAATAACTCAACAACTCAAATCAACGCATTTTTTTTTTAATAGAAAAAGGAGGGTAGTGCCCTCCTTTTATGCTTATTTGTGTCAGATACGGATTTTCTGCCGCAGGCGGGGTGCCTGCGTGCCAAACCTGCTTTCAGACCATCTGTTCAATGTTCCAGACGAAGGCGCGGATGCCGACTTCCTCGTTGCGTTTGTCGAGCTTGCGGACGGCGATGAGGATGTCGTCGACCTTGTCGTCGGGAACGACGGTCATGATGGCGTTGTTGAGTTCGGGCCATGTGTGGGTTCCGCGATGGGGGTCGCCGTTTTCATGTCCGCGACCCTGGATATCCTCCCAGAATGTGAATCCGCGGACGCCGAGCGTGTCGAGCAGGTACTCGACGCGCTCGTTGTTGGCTTGGTTATATACGATTAAGATTGATTTCATTTTTTTTTTTGTTTTTTTCTAGATAGTCTAGACTGTCTAGACTGTCTAGATTATCTAGACTATTTATTTTCTTCCAGGTTGATATTTAAGAAGACGAATTTCTTGCGTTCTTTTTCCTTTTTCTCGATGTCGCCTTTGCGGTTGAAGATGCCGTAGAGGGTGGGGACAACGATGAGGGTGACGAATGTGGAGACGGTGAGGCCGCCGATGACCACAAGACCCATGGTGGTCCACATCTCGCTGCCTTCGGCATTCGATGTCGCCATAGGTATCATGCCGAGGATGGTGGTGAAAGCTGTCATGAGGACGGGGCGCAGACGGCTTTGGCCGCTGAGTGCTATGGCCTCGTTGAGGGGGATGTCGCGTTCGCGCATGAGGTTGATGTAGTCGACCAGCACGATACCGTTCTTGACCACGATGCCGATGAGGAGGATGAGTCCGAGGAGACCTATCATGTCGAGGTTCTGGCCTGTGATGAACATCATGAGGATGACGCCGCTGATGGCGAACGGGATGGAGAACATGATGATGAATGGCTTGGAGAACGATTCGAATTGGGATGCCATGACAATGTAAACCAGCATGATGATAAGGAGACCCAGCATCATCATGTCGCGGCTGGAGTCCTGCTGGTCCTTGTAGTTGCCGGCGAGGTCGTAGTGGATTTCTGCTGGTACTTCCATCTGGTCGATTTCCTTTTGCACGTTCTGTGCCAGTTCTTGCAGCGAGGTCTTGAATGGCATCACGGTGAGGGTCAGGTAGCGCTGGCGGTTTTTGCGTTCGATGGTGGGCGGACACCAGTATTCCTCGACCTTGGCAAGTTCTTCGAGTTTGATGATTTTGCCTGTGGGGGTGGGGATGGAGAGTTGGTTGATGTCGGAGATGGAGGAGCGGTATTCCTCGCGCAGGCGCACCACGATGTCGTATTCCTCGCCATCCTCCTTGAGGTATCCGGCGGCCATTCCGTTGACGCGGTTGCGGACATAAAGTGCCACCGTCGAGCCGTTGAGGCCGTGGAGAGCGAGTTTCTGCTTGTCGAACTCTATTTTCAGCTCGGCGCGGTCCTCGTCGCGGCTGATTTTGGTGTCGCGGGCGCCGGGAACATTGTCCTCGATGCGTTTTTTCAGCTCTTGCGTGAACTGTGTGGTCTGGTTGAAGTCGTAGCCATATATTTCGACGCTGAGCGAGTTGTTGGAGCCACCGCCCATCATGCCGCCCTGGCTGACCTGGAAGGTGACGAGCTCAGGATACTGTGCAAAGCATTGGCGCAGCTTTTCCTGCATTTCGAAGATGCTCTCGTCGCGGTCGTATTTCTTGGTGCAGCGCACGGTCATGGAAATCTTGTTGTTGGTGGTGGAATTGAAGAGGGCGGCGAAGCCGGCATCGTCGTTGGAGCCTGCCGAGGTGGAGACCACGAGTACGTCGTCGCCAAGGATGTCGTAGATGTCGTTTTCCATGTGGCGGGCGGTCTTGAGGGTTTCCTCGATGCGGGTGCCGCGCTGTAGCTCGGCGCTGACGCTGATGCTGCCGTTGTCCTGCTCCTTCATGAAGTCCAGGCCAATGGTGCCGGTCATCAGAGGCAGGAGTGTGACGATGAAGAAAGCGAAGGCTATGAGCATGGTGACGCGCTTGTGACCCAGACACCATCGCAGCAGGTTGGCGTAGGCGGCATCGATGGCATCGAAAGTGCGACCCACGGTGCGGCGGTAGAGGCTGCGCTCGTGTTTGGCGTTCCAAGCTTCCTCGTCCTCCTTTTTGAAGAAGAAGGGACGCTCCTTGAGAATCTTGCTTGAAAGCATGGGAATGAGAGTGATGGCCGCCGTCGTGGAGACGCATACCACGATGGTGACAATCCAGCCGAGCTCTTTCATGAAGATACCCATCATGCCGGGAAGCATGGTGAGCGGCACGAAGACGGCGACGAGCACCAGTGTGGTGGCGATGACGGAGGTCCAGACCTCGTTGGTGGCGCAGATGGCGGCCTCGCGCGGGTTCTCGCCGCGGTCGATATGCTTGGAGATGTTCTCTAGCACCACGATGGCATCGTCGACCACCATGCCGATGGCGACGGTGAGCGATGCCAACGATATGATGTTCAGTGAGCTGTCGGCAAGCAAGAGGTAGATGAAGGCGGTGACGAGCGAGATGGGGATGGTGAGGGCGATGATGACGGTGGAACGCCAGTTGCCGAGGAAGACGAGGACCACCAGGACTACGAAGAGCAGTGCGTAGAAGATGCTGCTGGTGAGGCCGTTGATGGCGTTGACAATCTCTTCGGAGCCGTCGCGGATTAGGGTAGTCTCGATGTCGGGGGGTAGGGTTTTCTGGATGCGTTGCATCTCGGCCTTCACCTGCCGGGCGATGGCAACGGTGTTGGCACCGGTCTGTTTGGTGATGATGATGCGAGCACCGTCCTGGCGGTTGATTTTCTCGTCGAGCGAGAGGTCTTTGATGGTGTCGCGCACGGTGGCGAGGTCGCGGACAAACACCTGCTTGCCGGTGGCGGTGGTAGCAACGGCGATGTCGGCGATTTCGGAGCTCTCTACGTACTCGCCCTTGACGCGCATCTGGTATTGCTCCTTGCCCATCTTGACGGTTCCCGAGGCGAGGTCGAGGTTGTTGGTGGAGATGGCGTTGCCGACCTGCTCAAGGCTGATGCCGTAAGCGTCCAGCTGTTTGGGGTCGAGGTCGATGTAGACGTAGCGCTGCGGGGCACCGCTGACGGTGATGTTGCCGATTCCGTCGATGCGGTTGAGCTCGTTGACGACGTTGTCCTCAAGGATGCGGTCCATGCCGGAGTAGCTTTCCTTGGCGGTGAAGCCGTAGATCATGATTGGCATAGCCGACGAGTTGAGTTTCAGTATCATCGGTCGCGACACGCCGTCGGGCAGGTTGTCGTAGAGGAGGTCGACGTAGGAACGGATGTCGTTCAATGCCTCGTCGATGTCAGATCCCCATTCAAACTCGAGGGTGACGACAGAGATGTTGTCTTTCGATGTTGAGGTGATGTTTTTGAGTCCGTCGACTGAGTTGAGGGAGTTCTCGATTATTTTTGTGATATTGGTCTCGATCTCGCTTGCGTTGGCGCCGGCGTAGGTGGTCATAACCGTGACGTAGGGCGGATCCATTTCAGGCATCTGGTCGATGGGCAGCTTCGAGAGTGAGAAGAGGCCGAGGATGATCACGGCGACGAATATCAGTCCCGTGGTAATCGGCTTATTGATTGCAGTTTTATAAATGGCCATAATAATATTGCTTGATTGTGTTATTGCCTGATTGTTTGAGTGTTTGTTGCGTCAGCCGCTTACACATTTAAGCAATCAGGCAATCAAACATTCTTTCATTCAACTATTTCAAGGTTTGCTCCGTCGACGAGGCGGGCTTGGCCGGTGACTACGAGCTGGTCGCCCTCCTTGATGTCGCCGGGGACGACGGGGATGACCTCAATCTGGTCGTCAAAGCGCTGGCCGAGGGTGACGGCGACGCGGCGTGCGGTGTTGCCGTCGGCGACGAAGACATAGCGGTCATTGCTTCCGGTGAGCTTCAGGACAGTCTGGTAGGGGACGACGATGGCGTCGATCTCACCGAGGGCGAGGGTGGCACGGACATACATGCCGGGACGGATTTTCTCGCCGGGGTTGGGGATGCTGAGCTTGGCCTGAAAAGTGTGGCTCGTGGGGTCGACGGTGGGATAGACAATCTCGATGGTGGCGGGGAAGACCTTGTCAGGGTAGATGTCGCTGTAGACGTTGACTTTCATGCCCTGCTTCACCAGCGGGAAGTAGCTCTCGGGTATGTTGATGATGGCTTTCAGACGGCTGATCTGGCAGAGTTGCAGGATGGGTGCTCCGGTATACATCTCGCCGTCCTCGTAGTTCTTGGCGCTGATGACGCCGCTGAACTGGGCCTTGACGAAGGTGTTTTCGGCTTGAAAACGCTCCGTCTCGACGAGTTGGTCGTAGCCGGCCTTGGTCTGGTCGTAGACCTGCTCGCTGATGCTGCCCGAGGCTTTGAGGGCAGTCACACGGTCAAGTTCCGTCTTGGTACTGGCCAGGTTGATGCGGGTGGTGTTGAGCTGGGTCTGGTCCATGCGGACGAGCATGGTGCCTTTGCTGACGCGGCTGCCCACTTCGACATAGATGTGCTCGATGTGGCCGGTGATGGAGGGCGAGATGTTCATGGTCTCGTAGCCTTCGAGTGTCGAGCTGAGTTCGAGTTGCTTGGCGATGCGTTGGCTTTTGATTTCCTGTACTTTGACTTTTTCGGCCTCCTTCTTGGTCGTGGTGGCAGCTTTCTGTGACTTGTTGCCGCCGCAGGATGCCAGGGATGCGACAACCAGGAGGAATGCTGATGCTTTCAGTATTTTGTTCATATTGTGGATGATTTTTTGTTTTTCTTTTTTTTTCTAGAAACTCTAGACTGTCTAGACTGTCTAGAGTTTCTAGACTATCTGGACCATCTATTATTATTATTCTATTTTCCCAGGAGGTTTTCCAGGGCGACTTCGGCGGTGACGACGCTCATCACGGCCTGGATGTAGTTGCTTTGGGCGGTGATGATGTCGGTGCTGGCATTGGTGACCTCAAGGTTGGAGGCGTGGCCATAGCGGTATTTCTCGGCGGTGTTGTCGAAGACGCGTTTGGTGACGTCGAGGTTGTCTTTTTGTATCTGATAGGTCTCGATGGCGTTTACCAGGTCGAAGCACAGTTGGTTATACTGGACGCGGAGGCCGTCCTCGGCCTGCTGTTTGCTGTTGAGAGCCTCCTGGTAGTCGATTTTGGCGGCGCGTATCTTGGCGTAGCGTGACGCGGTGGTGAAGAGAGGGATGGAGATGCTGGCGCCCACCATGTTGGGGGGTGTCATGTTGAAGCCTTCATCCTTGCCGAAATAGGTTTTTGCGCTGTATTGGTAATAGGCCGACAGGGTGGGGGTGAAGTCCATCCAGGCCATGGTGACGTTGCGTTTCGTCACTTTCTCGTTGTATTGAAGCAGCTGGTAGCTGTAGTTGCTGTCGATGTTGAAGCCGCCCAAGGTTAGCGAAGCCAGATGGTTGATGTCCAGCACATCGTCGAGAGGAGTGGTGAGAACGAGACGGCTGTTGACATCGGCGCCGAGCTGCAGTATCAGCGAGTTGTAGAGCATCTGCAGTGAGCGGCGGTTGGCGTTGATGCTGTTGCGCAGCGATGCCACTTGGACGTGGAGTTTGTCGGCCTGGATTTGTTCGGCGGCACCTGCTGCCACGCTTTCCTGTGTGGTTTTTTCCAGGCGCTGCATGTTGGCCAGGCTGCTGTCGAGGAGACCGACTATGTCCTCCATGACGAGTATGGACACGTAGACGCTGCGAACCTGTGAGCGTGTTGTCTGCTCGGTCTGACGGCGGCTGACGTCGACCATGTTGCGGGAGATGTTGTTGAGGATTACGCCAACAATCTGTGCGCCTGTTACTGCCACCGAGGCGGTGATGGAGAACGTGCCGCTGGGGTTCATGGCAATGCCGCCGCTCTCATTGTCGTCGGTCGTGGTGCTCGATGGGAAGGATATGGGCAGAGTCATGGTGCCGATGGTGACGGAGTCGGGCATCATCGACATCATCGAGTTGCCTCCGCCGAGATTCATGGTGTAGCCGCACATGTTCTGGTAGTCGAATCCGGCCTTGACTTGGGGCAGCATGGATGCGATGGTCTGCCAGCGGGAGTATTCGGCTTTCTGCACTTCGAGCGATGCGTTCTGAAGTGAGTAGTTGTGCTCAACAGCATATTGCTGGGCTTCGGCGAGCGAGAGACGCAGAGTTTGCCCCTCCTGTGCGTTGAGTGTTGCTAGATGCGCCAGGGCGAGCGCAAAAGACAGTGCTAATGTTATTCTTTTTTTCACGGTTGGCAACGTTTATTAAATGATAAGTTGTTATAAAAATTATGGTTATTCTGCTTATAATGAGTGAGATAAAACTATAAACTCTAAACTCTAAACCTTAAACCCTAAA
>JAFSKP010000124.1 GCA_017448905.1 Bacteroidales bacterium
AGACGAGCTCGCTCGTATGCTGAGGCGAGAAAACGACTGATGAAATTGAACGTTTTCGATAAGCCGAATGCAGACGAGCTCGCTCGTATGCTGAGGCGAGAAAACGGCCTGATGAAATTAAACATATTGTTTCAGCCATTCTACAATTCTGGTGGCGACACCAGGGAGTTTCATTTCCTCAACCATGCTCAAGTCATCAGGATACTTGTTGTGGCTGAAAGCGTTACGGATATCAACAAGTCGCTCCGCAACGGCATCCGACCTCCCCGCACGTTTCAGCAAGCCGCCGAAACTGTTTACGCAGTATTTGCCATCGTCGGTCATGACCAGATCCGGGTGGTTTTTCAACTCAACGTCACTCTCTATTATTCCACTCTCCAGGTCATGCAATAGTCTGAACACCTCACGGCGGGCATTATCATAGAGTTCGAGTTCACTTTTTATCGCTTCATAGTCAATTTTACTGTCCTGACTTTTTTTCAGCAACGAACCCACTCGCGTGTCGTATAGGATTCCCTGAAACAGGCCAAAATCTTTTGGGGCAAGGCTTTTGTGGGTAAAAGTTTTTTCCATCGGTTTCCCGTCGCTGTCGACGACAGGCACACCCTTTTCGTCACGCAGTTCCATCGGGATTTTGACAGGCATAGGCTTCGACATGATGCCCCCATCAATAGAGCAGATGTCGCACAACTTCATTTCCGAGGTGTCGACATTGAGTTCAGGGGGGTAGAGCAGTTTCTTGGCCATGAGGAAAAGCAGCATGTCGTTAACGCTGTTGCGGCGAATATCGCGCTGTCCTTTACGGAACTCGCGCAAAAGCTTCTGCATGTCGTTCCTGTCAGCATCCGGGTGTTCATTCATGTATTGCTCCAGTGCGTCGTGCAGCCCCTGTCTGCCGCCGGGTCCGACCTTGTCAATCCATCCGTATTGACGCCGGTAGCCATCCTCCCCTTCGGAATAGAACGGCTGGCTGTCGTCGCCCAGCACCTGCTTGAAGTAGACGCTTATCAGATAGGTAGCCGAATTGTCTTTAGATTCCAAAGCTTTTTTCATAACCTCGTTGTTGAGGCAGTCGGGGCGTTTGCTCATCAGTTCGCGCAGTGCCTCATTGAAAAGCCCGTCAGGCAGCTGTATCACGCTCCGGTATCTTTCAGCCATCTCCTTGACATGCTGGGGAGTTCGAGGTTCGAACTTTTTCCTGCCACCATGCAAAAAACGAAGCGAGCCATAATCGCCAGACTTCATGAGTGCCTCCAGATAGACGATCTTGGCGTCGAAATAACGGCGATACAAGGCTGGCACATCGTCCAGATGCTCTGCCATAACAGTGTCAAGGAATGGGTGTTTTGACGGATTACCAGATTCACCGTAACGGTCGGCGTCGAGCAGGTTAGCTCTTTGAAAAACGGCTTTTAGCCTCTCTTGCTGGTTCACTTCATATCCCAGCTTGACCACCACTCCTTCCCGGTACTCTGCTATGGCTTTCTGCATGATGATGAAGTTAGTACGCCCCAGTCTTTTCTCATATCCGCCCACTGTTGTCACATACTCTTCAGGCTTCTGCTGTAGCCTCAATATGTCATGTGCTATGAGACGCGCCATCTTGTTGACGCTGATGGTTTCCGCCTGTCCGCGACGTTTTTTTGCAAAGCGGAGCTCGTTTTCCATTGCAGTGGCGGCATACTTGTCGAAGCGAGACTTCGCCTTTTCAGTTTCTTTCGGTTCTTCACCGCCGCTGTCACCGACCAGATAGCCCAATATGTTGGAAGGTATCTGGTCTACATGCAGGCCGAAATCATTCCGCAGCTTTTCATCCAGCTTCTTCACCCTCTCTGACCGGTCACCCTCTTTTACAGGTTCCATTTTGCCTGAAGCCACACTAGCAAAGAATGTGTCGAGGGCATTGCAAGTACTCTTGACGACACTTTCCGCATTACCTCCCATCATGCTGAAGAAGACCAACATCGGCAGGTCGTAGACACTCATCCAGCATCGCGGGGAGTGGTTACGATCCACACCGCCATCATCATGTTGCGGAAAATAAATACCACTATTCAATAACCTGTGGTTCTCATCGTTCCAAAAGAGACCAACCCTGTTGGCGGCAATGAGGTACTCAGCCTTGCCGTCGCTGATGTACGGTTTCGTTCCTGAGCTGTGGGCGCCGACCTCCTGTGGGCGACGCGCGAAGCCACTGTCGCGGTATTCCGCCACCCGTTTGGCTTCCATAGACGAAAAATGGCCAAAGCCGTTGACCTTACGGCTGCGAGAGCTGAAGTGGCTCCTGTCACCGTCAATGCCGGTATGCCGACTGAATTTATAGAAGTATCTGCCCAGTGTCATCTGGAATGCCACATTGGGCATAACTCCCATCTTCTCGATATAACGCAGAGCATAAGTTATAAAGAGGTCATTGTCACGGTATGTCGACGAGGCAACGTTACCGTTCTCGTCTGGATGCAGCAGCTTGCGCCTGTCTTCCTCATGAAGTCTGTCGAAAAGGATGCGTGGGCACTTCCTGAGCTCGCCCAATATGGCGAGACCGATGGATGCGTTGTCGTCGCCAGTATCCACGCGGTGACGGGGTGGGTTGTAGCCGCCGGTGCAGAAAAGCTCCTTCATCAGCTTTATCCTGTTAGAGACTACCGGGGGTTCGACGAAATAGTTGCACTGGTCGAGGAGAAGCATGGCATATTTCCTTGTCAGCAGCTTGCAGAGCAGAAATACTATCCCCACAGGAGAGAGCCCATTGCCGTCGGAGGTGCAAGGATTATAGTACGATACCCAGTCCTTCTGTTTTATTGCAAACCTTTTTGCATCATCATTGACGAACCCCCTTCTATTACACGTCTTTTCCAGATCGGCAACAAATAGCGCCTGTAGGGGTTTGAGGTTATATTTGACCGTTTCCGCCTGCCTCTTCTTTTCATCATTGGTGCTGTAATGAGCCGCATGGGTGTACTCGTTACGCAAGTCAGAGACAAGAGTCACCAGATTGGTCAACGTCAGCATTACAGCGGTCTCGTGACTGCAGTGTACAACCTCCTTTGTTCTCTCCACCATCACCTCTAGGGATGGCAACAAAGAGTAAATACCATTCTCTATCACGCGCTGTCCGCGTTTCTTACTCTCAAAGCGGGCAATAACCTTCATGCTCGCCATGTTGTCCTCGGTCGCGGAATCCGTGATTCCCACCTTCGCCGACACATGCCGCAAGGCTGTGTAGAGGTTCATCCGCCCCATGTTGAGGTATGCCGCGAAGAGTGCGCGGTTGGCGGCATCGACATCCACAGGCTTGGATAATATTGTTCTCGGCTCCATTGTCATTCTTTTTCTCGGCTTTTGGGTACGATAAAGACGTGGTTATCCCAGTAAGGGTCATGGACATCAGGTGTGGGAGGCAGAGGTGGCGCCAGCTCGCCGGGATAGGCGGTGATGAGGTTGTTGTCGGCGTCGAGTATCAGCTGGCATTCATTGGTGGGGAACAGCCGGTCGCTTTCGACGCAGCGAGCCAGTGTTTCGCCACGTGGCACCGTCCGCATGGTGGTGCATTCCTCGTCGGTCAACTCACTTATTGGCACCACATTGCTGGTGCCAATCTCGCTCCTGAAACGCAGAGAGACAATCTTTATACCCTCTCCGTCGGGGACAGCAGCAGCCACATCCTTGGGACAGAGGTCCAACACCATCTGCAGCAACTGCTCAGGCCCCTCGGAATTGAATTTCGACCCTGGCAGCTCGTTGCTGAAATGGCGTCGAAGGTGTTCGCGGACCTCGCCGGAAAGGCTGATGGACACAGAAGGGTCGGTGGACGAAACTATTGAGACAGCATTCATATTATCATTTTTCGCGTGTAAGGTTATGGAATTTTAGCCAAGTAACAAATGCCAAAACAGTGAATATGGCCGCAGTCACAGAGCCTCTCAGACATTCAAAGATGGTTGTAAACATGGTATAGAGCGTCCAGAAAACGGTGATTACGGCAAAGATTTTGACAGAGTTAACGACTATCTCGTTGTTCCTGCGGCGTTTCTCGCGCAGAGCCTGCTTGACATGGAGCGTCAACTCCTCACGGTCGCCTTGCAGTCCGAGACCCTTGACCATTGCCTGATACATCATGTTGGGCAGGAAGTCGTAGCTGAAGTCGTCGTAGAAATAGTATTTCTCCATCAGCTCGATATTGTGCTCCTCGGCAAACAAGTCCACATCGCTCTTTTCGCGATAGCCGTTGTTGCGGCTGAAGCAGTAGAACTCCTGAACAAGGCAACGCATGTAGAGCATCTCGAAATAACGGTAGCCGTCGCCATGAGAGTCGAGCTCGCTATCGCTGTAAATACCGTCAATGGCAAGTACCGTGAAACTGTCGTTGAGAGCCAGGGCTTTCCAGTTGCTGAACGCCGAGACCGAGTTTTCGGCCATGATGTGCTCATAGTAGTCCTGCGACGGTTTGCCGCGTGCACATTGGTTCGGGTCGCCTATCACACCTATCTTGGAAAATGTGGCCACTTCATAAAGCAGCTCGTCGTCAATCCGATCGTCGTCGCATTGCACCACTTGGTACTGCCGCATCTTTGTGTTTTGGAAACAAAGGTTGTCCGGCTTGTCCGGGGCTTTTGTCAGATCAGACAGGGGTTTCAGCAGATTGTCGAGCGACTTGGTGCCAAAATCAGCATAATTGTCATCCCACTCTTTCCAGCTGCCGTGCATAAGAGTAATATCGTTCAGCGGTCTTCCGCTGTCGTCGATCTCGATAGAGAAGAGAATCACCTCGCAAGGGAAGAACCACACACTGACGCGTTCGATACGGCACGGATAATCCTTAAACAAATCGCCGGAATCAACCTCCTCGGGGAAAATCATGTCGTACCGTCTGACAGCGGAGAGATCGCATGGCCTTTCAACCTTAACATCACGGACCACTTCCGCCATCGACAGCAAATGGGCTGTATAGTATTTCTTGTCTAGCTTCCTGAACTCCTTTTCTGTCAAGAGACTGCGTCGCCACAACTTCGGATTCTCTTCCAGTTTGCCACAGTCGAATCCGTCGCGTACATTGAGTTGTCCTACAAGGCAAGTACGCGAAAAAGAGGGCGTGTCTGATACTTTCATGTTATTGTTTTTTTTGTGAGTTTGTCATTTTTTTTCGCAACTTGTCGAAATAGACCCTGTCGTATTCATCATCACAGAGGTCAACAGCCTTGCGCCATTCCTCACGACGACGTTCCAATTCGCTTGCGAGATCCTCCTTGTCGCCCATGAACGGCACACGACCAAGGGCCAGGTCGTCATAGTCCTTCTTGGCTTGTGCAGCATAGGCCTTGAACTCATCCAGAGTGCCACGCGGATAGGGTTCTCCGTAGGTGTCCCAATAGTAGGAGCGGCCGTACTCCTCATCGAGGAACTCATAGTATTCCATTTTTGCCCAAAGGAAGGCATCCTCGGCAGCATCCATCTCATTCATCAGCCGCACCACCTCTTCCTCGTAGGCCTCTTTGTCGTCAAGATATGGGATGTAACCGTCACGACAGGTCTTGAAAGCCTCTGCGGCATCGAGATAAGCCTCGTATGCCCTGTCATATTCCAATTCGGCCATTAGCATAGTCTGTCAGGTTTTAATTTCAGTCATACAACGGTGCAAATCCATTTTTATTCTGTGGGTATATAAAAAAAATGTATATTTGCATTTCATTAAGCGATGAAAAATAATATATAAAATACTGATAATGAGACCTAATTTTTCAAATGTCAATTTCAAGGCCCCTGACGAAAAGCGGGAAAGCTTCCGGCAGTGGGAAAAAGAGAACCACATTGAGAAAAACTGGACCACCCCAGAGCAGATCGATGTGAAGCCCGTCTATGGCAAGGAAGACCTCGCCGGCATGGAGCATCTCAACTACGCCGCCGGCATCGCGCCTTTCCTTCGCGGGCCCTACAGCACCATGTACGTCATGCGCCCCTGGACGGTACGCCAGTACGCAGGATTCTCCACCGCCGAGGAGTCGAACGCCTTCTATCGCCGCAACATCGCCGCCGGCCAGAAGGGGCTGAGCTGCGCCTTCGACCTCGCCACCCACCGCGGCTACGACAGCGACCACGAGCGCGTCGTCGGCGACGTCGGCAAGGCCGGTGTCGCCATCGACAGCATCCTCGACATGAAGATTCTCTTCGACCAGATCGACCTCGGCAAGATGTCCGTCTCCATGACCATGAACGGCGCCGTGCTGCCCATCCTTTCCTTCTACATCATCGCCGCCGAAGAGCAGGGCGTGACGCAGGACCAGCTGCAGGGCACCATCCAGAACGACATCCTCAAGGAGTTCATGGTGCGCAACACCTACATCTACCCTCCCCTGCCGTCGATGAAGATCATCGCCGACATCTTCGAGTACACCTCCAAGCACATGCCCAAGTTCAACAGCATCTCCATCTCGGGCTACCATATGCAGGAGGCTGGCGCCACCGCCGACATCGAGCTGGCATACACCCTCGCCGACGGACTCGAGTACCTCCGCGCCGGTATCAACGCCGGCATGAGCGTCGACGACTTCGCACCGCGTCTGTCGTTCTTCTGGGGCTCAGGCATGAACCACTTCATGGAGATAGCCAAGATGCGTGCCGCCCGAATGCTGTGGGCCAAGATTGTCAACCAGTTCAACCCCAAGAATCCCAAGTCGCTGGCACTGCGTACCCACACCCAGACCTCCGGCTGGTCGCTCACCGAGCAGGACCCCTTCAACAATGTCGCCCGCACCTGCATCGAGGCCATGGGCGCCGCCCTGGGACACACCCAGTCGCTCCACACCAACGCCCTCGACGAGGCCATCGCACTGCCCACCGACTTCAGCGCACGCATCGCACGTAACACACAGCTCTACATCCAAGAGGAGACCAACATCTGCCGCGTCGTCGACCCGTGGGCCGGCAGCTACTATGTCGAGACCCTCACCCATGAGCTGGCACACCGCGCATGGGCTCACATCCAGGAGGTCGAGAAACTCGGCGGCATGGCCAAAGCCATCGAGAGCGGCGTTCCGAAGATGCGCATCGAGGAAGCCTCGGCACGCAAGCAGAGCCGCATCGACAGCAACGTCGACACCATCGTCGGCATCAACAAATACCGCCTGGATCATGAAGACCCCATCGACACCCTCGAGGTCGACAACTCCGCCGTGCGTGAGGCACAGATCAAACGCCTCGCCAAGCTGCGTGCCGAGCGTAACAACGAGGATGTTCAGGCCGCCCTCGACGCCCTGACAAAATGCGCTGAAACCGGCGAGGGCAACCTCCTCGACCTCAGCATCGACGCCGCCCGCAAGCGTGCCTCGCTGGGCGAAATCAGCTATGCCCTCGAAAAAGTTTACGGACGTTATAAAGCTAAAATCAACCTCATAAGCAACGTGTATAGCACCCAGACCAAAGACAGCGACCTCTTCAAGAAAGCACAGGCACTGACCGACGAGTTTGCCAAACTCGAAGGCCGCCGCCCCCGTATCATGATAGCCAAGATGGGTCAGGACGGCCACGACCGCGGCGCCAAGGTCGTCGCCACCGGCTATGCCGACCTCGGATTCGACGTCGACATGGGACCCCTCTTCCAGACACCCGCCGAGGCTGCCAAGCAGGCCGTCGAGAACGACGTCCACATCCTCGGAGCCTCCTCGCTGGCGGCAGGCCACAAGACCCTCCTGCCGCAGGTCATCGAAGAGCTCAAGAAACTCGGTCGCGACGACATCATGGTCGTCGCCGGCGGCGTCATACCGCCACAGGACTACGACTTCCTCTTCAAGGCCGGCGTCGCCGCCGTCTTCGGACCCGGCACCGTCATCAGCGTCAGTGCCATCAAGATGATGGAACTCCTGCTCGCCGCAAGAAAAGGAGAATAATAGTGTGTCTTGACACTTCCTTTTGATAAAAAAAGCCTCGCAAAGACGAGGCTTTTTTTATCCCACAATCACACGTAGCGTTGCGTTTCGACCCCTGCCCGGG
>JAFSKP010000125.1 GCA_017448905.1 Bacteroidales bacterium
TTCTATTTGCAGCTTGCCTCACGCTCTGCGCCGGACTGGCTTTTGCCCAGACCCCCAAGAAACCTGTCAATGCCGGGAAAAACGCCAAGGAAGCCACAACGAAAGATGTTAAGAAAACCGACAACGTCGAGACATCAAACACCACTGTCAAACACGATTGCGGCAACTGCCCCAACGCAAAAAAATGCGACGGCAACAAGATGAAAACCGCAACTCCTCCCTCTAACAAAGACAACAAAAACGCCAACGGCAAGAAAGATGCCAAAAATACCAAGGCCGCACAAAACACCAAGACCGCTCAAAACACTGAAACAGTCAAATAACTCAGCCTCACTCGGCATTCACCAAAACTGTGGACTGTGAATAATCACAGCCCATGGTTTTGTTTGTCATCCCATCATCGTTTCATGAAAAACATCCGCAACTTCTGTATCATCGCACATATCGACCATGGCAAAAGCACTCTGGCCGACCGCCTGCTCGAAGTGACCAACACCGTGTCGCAGCGCGACATGCAGGACCAGGTACTCGATGATATGGACCTTGAGAAGGAACGTGGCATCACCATCAAAAGCCACGCCATCCAGATGAACTACAAGGACTATGTCCTCAACCTTATCGACACCCCCGGACATGTAGACTTCAGCTACGAGGTCTCCCGCTCTATAGCGGCGTGCGAGGGCGCCCTGCTCGTCGTCGACGCCACACAAGGCATCCAGGCTCAGACCATCAGCAACCTATACCTCGCACTCGAGAACGATCTTGAAATCATCCCTGTAATGAACAAGATCGACCTCGACAGTGCCATGCCCGAAGAGGTCGCCGACGAAATCGTCGACCTGCTCGGCTGCGAACGTGAAGACATCCTCTCCTGCAGCGCCAAGACAGGTGTCGGCGTGCCCCAAATCCTCGACGCCATCGTCGACCGCATACCTGCTCCCGAAGGCGACGATGAGTCCCCTCTTCAGGCCCTGGTCTTCGACTCCGTCTTCAACCCTTTCCGCGGCATCATCAGCTACTTCCGCATCATGAACGGCACACTCCGCACCAACGACCACGTCATGTTCATCAGCACCGAGAAGGACTACCATGCCGACGAAATAGGCGTGCTCCGCCTCAACATGGAGCCCCGCAAGGAACTGCGCGCCGGCGATGTGGGCTACATCATCAGCGGCATAAAAACGTCAAAAGAGGTACGCGTTGGCGACACCATCACACACGTCGACCACCCATGCGACAAAGCCATCGACGGCTTCGAAGCTGTCAAACCCATGGTCTTCGCCGGCGTCTACCCCGTCGATACCGACGACTACGAGGAACTCCGCGCCAGCATCGAGAAACTCCAACTCAACGACGCCTCCCTCACCTTCGAGCCGGAATCGTCACTGGCCCTCGGCTTCGGCTTCCGCTGCGGCTTTCTCGGCCTCCTCCACATGGAAATCGTGCAGGAACGCCTCACCCGCGAGTTCAACATGGATGTCATCACTACCGTCCCTAACGTGCAGTACAAGGTGCAGCTCACCAACGGCACCGAAATCGACGTCTACAACCCCTCGGGTATGCCCGAACCTAACAACATCAAGGAGGTCTACGAACCTTACATCCATGCCCAGATCATCACCAAGGCCGACTACATAGGTCCCGTCATCAAGCTCTGCATGGACAAACGCGGCATACTCAAGAACCAGAACTACCTCACCACCGACCGCATCGAGATTACCTTCGACCTGCCTCTCGGCGAGGTGGTCTTCGACTTCTACGACAAGCTGAAGAGCATCTCCAAGGGCTATGCCTCCTTCGACTACTACCTCAACGGCTTCAAGCCCTCCAAGCTGGTGAAACTGGAAATCCTCCTCAACGGCGACCCCGTCGACGCTCTCTCCACACTCACATACGTCGACAACGCCTACCCCATCGGCCGCAAAATGTGCGAAAAACTCAAGGACCTCATCCCTCGCCAGCAGTTCGACGTCGCTATCCAGGCCGCCATAGGAAGCAAAATCATTGCCCGCGAGACAGTACGCCAAGTGCGTAAGGATGTCACCGCCAAATGCTACGGCGGCGACATCACCCGCAAACGCAAACTCCTCGAAAAACAGAAGGAAGGCAAGAAACGTATGCGCCAAGTCGGCAACGTCGAAGTGCCACAAAGCGCCTTCCTCGCAGTATTGAAATTAGACTAGAAACTCTAGATTATCTAGAAAGTATAGAAAATCTAGAAAGTCTAGAAAATCTAGAAAGTCTAGAAAATCTAGAAAGTCTAGAAAGTCTAGAAAATCTAGAAAGTCTAGAAAAAAAATAAAAAAAATGTCCACATTAGCAACTGCCCTCATCGTCCTCGCCACCGCCCTGCTGTCGGTGGCCGCCACAGGCTTCATCTTCTTCAAGATTGCCAAAACCTATTTCGACAACCAGCAGAAAAGCCTGATGCTCCAGATGAAAATCGACGAGCACAAGGAGTCCCTCAAAGTGGTCACCCCCATCCGTCTCCAAGCCTACGAGCGAATGGCTCTCTATCTGGAACGAATCTCCCCGAACAGCCTAATACTCCGCACATTCCGCCCTGGCATGGACATCAAGGCTCTTCAGATCGCCATGACCAAGAGCATCCGCGACGAATGGGAACACAACCTCAGCCAGCAGGTCTACCTGACCACCGAGAGCTGGAACCGCATCCGCGAAGCCAAGGAGGAAATGATCAACCTCATCAACGGCAGCGCCGTCAAGTTGTCCCCCGACGCCGACCCGACCAGCCTCGCCGGCGCAATCTTCGAGAGCTGCGCCAAAAGCAAGATACCCACCGATGAGGCCATCGAATTCATGAAACAGGAGATTCAGGAACGTTTCTCCTAATGAGTCGCCGATTCCCATGGTCTTTGATGCCCTATGGACTCCGCCGCTCAACAGCTTCTGGCCATCGTCCGCCACACATTATGGCACGACACGCCAGCCCTAGCCACCGAAGACACTGACTGGAATGCTCTCTTCGCCCTGGCCGACCGGCAACATATAGGTGCTTTGGCCGCCGACGGCATCGGCGACATGACGCCTCCCCCGGAGGCAAGACTTAAAGCCAAAGGCTACAGGCTGCTCTCCGAGAACCTTTACCGTCACCATGAACACTCCATCGCCGACATCGCCGCCGCGCTGCGTCGGGAGGGTATCGGAATGATGCTGCTCAAAGGCATCGGACTAAGCCTGTTGTGGCCTGTCCCCAACCACCGCGCGGTAGGCGACATCGACATCTTCACCTTCCGCATCAACGACAAGGGTCTGGTTTGCTGCCAGAGCGAGGCTGACGACATCATAAGCAAGTCTTTTGGCATCGTCGCCGACAACAGCCACGAACATCATAGCATCCTACAAATCAACGGTATCGTCGTCGAAAACCACTACGATTTCATCAACGCTGTCGACCTGCGAAGCAGCCGGGACATCGAACGCTACCTGAAACAGCTGGTCTCTCATGACATGAAAACTGCAACCATCTGCGGAGAAAGAATCTTCCTACCCCCCCCAGTATTCAACGCCGTCTATCTCATTCGTCACATAGGTCGGCACTTCTCCGGCTCACGAATCAACCTCCGCCAGGTTCTTGACTGGGCTTTCTTCGTCAGAGCTTTTCACAACGACATCGACTGGAACAGCACCGCCGGCTACTGGCAGAAGATTGGCCTGCTGCCCTTCGCCCAATGCATCAACAGCATCTGCATAGCCCATCTGGGATTCCCTCCAGACATCTTCCACGGCATCGTCAGCACCGACCGGCATCTTACCGAACGCATTGTCGACGACATCATGCAACCGGAATTCACCACCACACCACCTGATGGACACATCGCATCGGCTTTCTTTCGCCTGCGACGATTCCTCGCCAACGGATGGAAACGTCAGATAACCTATAAGGAATCGTCTCCCCGTGCATTCTTCTCCCTCGCCATCTCTCATCTGCGTCGCGGCGATATCTAGCGTGGCTCAGAAGGTGGGCAGCAGCAGCACTATCTTCTCAAGCCATCCCCGATCCACGTCATCGAACGTCGCCAACTCCCTGCTGTCAATGTCAAGCACGGCGACAACATTGTCATGCTGGATGACGGGTACCACTATCTCGCTACGGCTCTCGCTGCTACAGGCTATATGACCCGGGAACTGCTCCACGTCGGGCACAACTACGGTACGACGTTCTTTCCATGCCGTCCCGCAGACTCCCTTGCCATAGCCGATATGCATGCATGCCACGGGACCCTGGAACGGCCCCAGCAGCAATTCGTTGTCCACCACACGGTAGAACCCTGTCCACCAGAACCCGAAAGTGCTGTGTATCAAGGCTGCCACATTGGCCATGGATGCTACGGCATCACGCTCGTCGACGACGAGGCTCTCTACCTGCTTCAAAAGTAACGCATAGCGTTTGTCTTTTTCTCTATCCACGTTTCTTAACGTTTGATTACCAAAACTCCACGACGACTATAGTTGTGTTCACGCAAGGTGAGGACATAGAAGTAGTTGCCTGACGGAAGGTCATCGCCACAGAAGTCTCCCCTGTAGTCGTCCGACACATAAACCCGCTTGCTCTGTGCCGTGTATATCTGAACTGCCACCCTGCCATATCCCGCAAGGTCAGGAATAACCCAACAGTCATTATACCCGTCACCGTTGGGTGTCAGTATATTGGGTATGAATATTTCTATCTTCTGCGTCTCTTTTGATGTTTTCGCAGGTGTCTCCTCTACGACATCGTCCTTCTTCTGGGTTTCCGTCTTGCCCTTGACATCGACGGTCGGCAACGGTTCGTCGCTCCTTATGTCAAACTCATGTGTACGCAATTGATGCTCAAGCAGGTCAAAAACCGAATCCTCCTCCATCGTCACGTTTTCTACCGTCAACACTTGATGCTCATTCTTGGCATCAACCTGTTTTTCAACACCTGATGCCAACAGCACGGTCTCATTGCCTCGCCTCTCTTGTCGAGCATGATCGACAGTCTCCGGCGACTTCAACGCGGCAACTGTAACCGACCCGGTGTCAACAAATGTCTGGTGGGCTGTCTGCTCCGTCTCTTCTCCTCGCATGAACGTAAAGACCGAAGCTCCTGTAACCGCCACACCAATGGCTAATGCCCACAGCCAACGGCGACTCGCGACAGACACTCTGTTTCCGCTGCCACCGCCTGCATTCGAGCCAACACCGGCACCAAGCTCGGATTCAATGCTTTCCCACACCTCTCGGGGTGGGGTCTGCTCTGCGTTTTCAAATGCCGAACGGGCTAATTTCTCTATATCCTGCATGCTTTGTTATTTGTTATTTATTGTGTCATGACCATGTTCACTCTCCCGACATATACTTCTCCATCATGGTCTTCATTCTCTGTAATGACTTGTAATAGCGCGACTTCAATGTCGAGAGGTTCACCTTCAGCATCTCTGCAGCCTCCTTAAGCTTGTATCCCTCTACTGCGACGAGGTTGAACACATGCCGCTCCTCATCGCAAAGCTTCCTCATCGACCGCAACAAGGCCTCTCTCAGGTCAAAATCCGTCTCGCGGTCACGGACTGCCGTCATCTCCACATCTGCATCCCTGTCCACTTCCACGCACCTGCTCTCATGCCTATGCTTCTTTGTGGCACATCGTAGAAATATCGTATACATCCATCCCTCAAACGAACCCTCGCCTCTGTACTTGTCTATATTCCTGAACACCTGAAGAAAACCGTCGCTCAACACCTCCTGTGCCGAACATTCGTCTGCCGTATAGCGTCGGCATAACATATAGAACCTGCCGCTATAGCGGTCATACAACGCTTTCTGCATGATGACATCGCCCCTGCGGCAACCTTCTATGATTTCTTCAAGAGTCAATGTGGTAGTATTCGAAAACAACACACTTGTAGTGTACCTCTTATCCCTAAAAAGTTGACACAAGAAGAAAAAAAATCAAAAAATCTCGATTTTTCTGCTTGCCACAGCACCTCCTCGCAGACCCCTTACGTTCATGACATAAAGACCTGACGGCAACCCCAAGTCGAATGGCTGTCCGCTGACTACCTCCATGCGGCCGACAACATTCTGTCCTCCGACGTTAAACACCTCCACAGTATAACGCTCATCGCTCTCCGCCCCCTCTATGGTGACACGACCCGTCGTAGGATTGGGGTAGATACGTATGGGGGCATTCGACTGAACTTCTCCTACTGTCACATAACCCGTGTCTATCACCGCCAGCGTATACTCACCCTTCTTGATTTGGTTGTCAATGAAATATGTCTGCAGGCTACCACTGGTGTGACGTGAGCCGACAACTCGCCAGCTGTCGCCGGCTCCGCTGCGGTACATGAGTCGCACTCGTCCGAAGTCTTCATTATCGAGAACCCAGTCCTCATCGAGTGTGCGGTCTGCGCCGGAACGGCTGAAGTAGAACATGCCGGACATGGAGAAGCCCTCCGGCACATGCCCCGTCACCGTCCAGTAATGGTCTGCCATACGCTCCACCTGTGGACTCAACGTGGTGTCTGGCCGTGACCAATGGTGCGTGACATGGAGCCAGGCACTGTCGCCTTCCGAGACCTTGAGTGTTGTGATACGACATAAGGCATCCTCCAGCGTCACTGGACCTTTCTCTTTTATGATGGCCTGCTGCGCCAAACTGGCCTTCGAGAGTTCTTCGTCGTAGTCAACCACGACGAACGCCGGCTCGAATGGCAGCTGGAAGGTGGCCGATGCCGACTCCCCGTCGAAAACGACAAGGCGTTTCTCCTTCTCCATCCCCTGCGACATGAATGTCACCCACACCCGGTTGCCATCCATCAGGGTATCAGCACCATAGAGCTTCTGTCTTATGTATACTGTCGTCCCAGCCGCACTGTTGCGTATCGAGTCGACGACATAGTCGACAAAACCCGGACGGAAGACATGAAAGTCGAAAAAGGCGGTCAAGTCCATGCCACTATATGCCGAGAGGCTGTCGCTGAGCTGCCAGCTGTCGAGATTCTGGAACGCCGCACGACTGAAGAGTTTCCTCATCGAGGAATAGAACAGCGTGTCGCCCATATAGCCACGCAACGAATGCCACACCGTGGCTCCCTTGTTGTACACTGTCGAACCATACGTGTAGTCCGGTGTCTGCCCATACAGAGGTTTGAAGCCACCGTCAGTCAAGTGGGTGCTTAACAACACATTCTTCAAGTTTCCTCGCGCAAAATCACGATAATAGTTTTTATTGCTATCCTCTGTCATAGCCTGTATCGCCACCTCCTCGCAGAACGAGGCTCCTCCCTCGTTGATCCACATGTCCTTGCTCGTGGCGCAGGTCACCAGGTTGCCAAACCAAGAGTGGGCAAACTCATGGCTCATCGTTGCACGGCAAGCCTCATCCTGCGATGCCATGCAGTATGTCGTGAAGGCTATATTGGCCGAGTGTTCCATCGAGCCCATGGGTGTGGAGACATAACCCACCCTGTCCCAACGGTACGGACCGAAACACCGTTCGTACATGGGTATCACCTTGCTCATGTTGTTATAGGCATTCCATACGCTCACGCTGTCATGGTTGAGGAAGCCCAGGATGGCGGGATAGGTGCCGTATTCGCTCTCGTAGTATCGCTCGATGACATGGAATGGTGCGACGGCGACACCAACAAGATAGGTCGGCGTCGGATGGTCGAGACACCATTCTGTCGTCAGGCTGCCATCGTCGTGCTCCTCCGCCGAGGTTTGAATGCCGCTGCCGATGGCACGCCAGCCAGGCTTGGCAGTGATACGCAGTCTGTATGTGGCCTTGTCGGTGAAGTTGTCGCGGCAGGGGAACCAGGCCTTCCCCACATTGTGAGGATACTCATATATGGCAATACCCAGGTTGTAGTATATGTTGTTGTCGAAATAGAAACCGCCCCATCCCTGACGCATGATACTCTGCCCTTTACGGTAGTATACGGCCATGGTTACCGTGTCACCAGCCGTGGCGTGGCTTGCCACCTTCAGTCGTCTCTCCGCCGCGTCATAGCGATATGCCTCATTCGTACCGTCCACAATCACCGAGTCTATCGTCGAAGGATATAGCTCAAGCACGAGACTGTCCACCTGCCGCACAATGCGCATGGTCACCGCCGCCGAACCGGCAATCTGCTTGTCATACTTGTTGCCTATGTCGAGGTTCAGGTCATAGTGCAGAGCGTCTACACTGTCAGTAATATCATTCTGAGCCCTTGCCGGGACACCACTCAGCAACAGCAGAATAAGAATGGTCAGTTTTGATTTCATGCCAGAAGGGAAAACTAGAACTTTACTACATCGATGAGCCTGACCCCGTCGAGCCATACGGCTATGCAGCCCACTGCTCCATCGCCGCCGGCATCCTCCCAGTTCTCGATGGGCTGAAGTGTCTTGGCGTTGACAACCTCAAAATATTCGGGCTCGAACTTCAGGCCGTCTGGACACTGCTCCTCGTTGACCTCATGGAATGAACTCAACGTACCCATAACCCATTCTTTCACATCGTCGACATCCTCACACTCCGCCATTTCGGCAGCTTGCTGCAACGTGTCGTTGATGGCTGGTGCTATGGCCCGTGCGGCAGGAGAGAGGCGCATGTTGCGGCTGCTCAACGCCAAGCCGTCATCGGCTCGCACTATCGGACAGGCAACTATCTCGATGGGATACTTGATTTGCTCTATGAGGTTGCGGATTATGGCGAGCTGCTGGTAGTCCTTCTCTCCGAAATAGGCACGCTGTGGCTCGGCGATGTCGAACAGACGACGCACCACCACGGCTACACCAGAGAAATGGCCGGGACGCTGCGGCCCCTCCATCACCTCCTCCAAGGCTCCGAAATGATAGACCTCCTTGACTGGCTCTGGGTACATCTCCTCGACAGAGGGGACAAGGACAAAAAGTTCCTTCTTTGCTCCGTCGAACTCACTCTTCTGGAGATTCTCTATCAGTGCCATGTCGGCATCCACGGTGCGTGGATATTTCGCCAGGTCTTCCTTGTTGTTGAACTGGATGGGATTGACAAAAACACTGACGACAACGACGTCGTTCTGCTCCAACGCTTTGCGAATCAACGACAGGTGTCCGTCGTGCAAAGCTCCCATTGTGGGCACCAAACCCACCGACTTACCCTGGCTCCTGACCACGGCCAAAGCCTCTCTTATTGATGCTACTTTATCAAATTTTTGCATGGTTATCTATTTGTTGTTTTTTTTGACATTTTCTACATTAGCCCACCCCGCCTACAATGCCTACCCCACCCACCTCGCCTACTCCACCTCCTCATAATCAGTAAAACCCTCTTCTCCGTCTCCCTGACGATGCTTGTACCCGGTCTTGTTGAGCCACCTGTTCGGCAACTCCAGCAGATAATTCAACAACGTTATCACCAAGCTGAAAAGCAGTGCATAACCGAACGAATCAACCTGGAATGGACCCACTATCGCCGCCGCCATCTCTATTATCAACGCGTTGATGATAAAAACAAACATCCCCATCGTCAGTACCGTAAACGGCAACGTTATGAATATCAGTATAGGACGAATAAAATTGTCAAGTACCGAGATGACCAATGCCGTAATGATGGCTACCACAACACTGTTACCCTCAATGCGTACTCCCGGCAAGATACGTATGGCAATGATTATCGCCAATGTAAGGATTATAGTCCTGGCAATGAAACCCATTGGTCCCGACTGCCGTACTTGATGGTTTGATACAGTGATTTTCATATCTCTATCTCTCCTTTCCCTTCCCTCACGACCTCCATCCTGTCTCCGCTACAGTCCACTACCGTCGATGGAACATCTTCGCCAATGCCTCCGTCTACTACCATCTCAACATGCTTTCCGAAAAGCTCATGAATCAACTCCGGGTCTGTCACATACTCTGACTCCCGCTCCTTGTCGAGCGTTCGTACCGAAGTGCTGATTAACGGCTTGCCTACAGCTTCTATAATTGCTTTGCATATCGGGTTGGCCGGCACTCGTATACCTATGGTCTTGTTGGAGTTGAGATAGTTGCGAGGCACCTCGTTCGAGGCATCCATGATGAACGTGTATGGCCCCGGAAGACACCTCTTCAGCAATGCAAAAGTGTCGCGGTCCATGGGGCGTACATACTCCGAAGCCTGTGCCAACGACATGCAGAGCATTGAGTATTTGGCCTGTTTCAGCGAGAAACCCTTCAGCCTGGCTATTGTCTCCACCGACTTCTTGAACTCCATACTACAGACAAAGGCATACAGCGTATCCGTTGGAATTATCACTATGCCTCCTTCGTTTATCACATCTGCCACCTTGTTGACATCTTGATAATTAGGATTGTTTTCATATATCTTTAGAAGCATCTGGTCCCGTTATTTAGGATTGCAAAAGTAGTAAAAAACTCTCAAACCACAACAAATCAAAACAAGAATCACACAATAATTCTTCCTTTCCCTCGTTTTACACAACAGTCAACCATTAACAATCAACCCGACCATCTCTCATGCACAAAACCACACTGATAACAGGATTATTCCTTGGTCTCGTCGTCTGCGTCTCCGCACAGCAGAACGTACGCTTCGCCGACTTCTTCTGCGATTCAACCCTCCGCGTCGACTACCTCCGCACAGGATGCAAAAAACACGACACCTGCACCCTCTGCAAGTTCGTCTTCCAAAACGACACCTGGGCAGGGTCGCAAACTCAACTCCTCGACCCTATCGACAACGGCGAATACCGCATCCTCGTCAAAGACGCCGCCTCCGGACGCGATCTCTATTCCCGCTGCTACAACACACTCTTCGAAGAGTACCGCTCCACAATCCCGAGCCGCGAACGCGACAGCATCGCCTCCTTCGAGGAAACCATGCTCATGCCATTCCCAAAACACAAAGTCGTCATCTGCCTCCAAAAACGCGACAAGGCTAATATCTTCTTCACCTCTGCCCAATTCTCTTTCGACCCGACAACATTCCGCAGTCCTCGCCTGCTGCCCGACAAAAAACCCATCAGACTGCTCGACAACGGCGACCCCCACAGCAAAATCGACATCGTCATCGTCGCTGAAGGCTACGGCAGGAAGGATGCCCGCAAGATGAAAGTGGACTTCCAGAAATTCGCACAGTTCACACTCGAACAGGAACCCTTCAAGAGCCGCGCCGGCGACTTCAACATCTGGGGCGTGGGTGTGCTCATGAACGAGAGCGGAGTCACCGACCCCAACCAGAACCGCCATGTCGAGAGTGCCGTAGGCTCCTCCTACAACACCTTCAACATGGACCGCTACCTCATGACCACCAACATCTTCCGCCTGCACGACATGCTGCGCGGCATCCCCTACGACCATATCATCATCATGGCCAACTGCGACACCTACGGCGGCGGTGCCATCTACAACTACTACGCCTTCAGCGCCGTACAGGAAATGTCAATGTGGATTCTGCCGCATGAACTGGGACACTCCATCGGAGGCCTCGCCGACGAATACGTCGAGGACGACTCCAACTACAACCGCCGCTATGTGGGCATCGAACCTCTCGAACCCAACATCACCTCGTTGGTCAACTTCGAGTCCAAATGGAAAAACATCGTCCCTGACGGCACCCCTATACCTACAGAGCCCGTCAAAGGCCTCGGCAAACGCGACAACGGCCCCATCGGAGCTTACGAGGGTGCCGGCTACCTCGAAAAAGGCTGCTACCGCCCCTGCACTAAATGCATGATGCGCGACTACGCCGCCTTCTGCCCTGTCTGCACTAAACGCCTCCACGAAGTTTTCGACCTATACGTAAAATAGTTTAACAGCAGTAGGCGGATGCCCACCCCGCCTACAATGCCTACAATGTCTACAATGCCTACCCCCCGTTTCTTCCTCCTTATTCCCCTCCTCCTCCCCCTTCTCACCTCGTGCGTCAAGGAGGAGACTTTCCTCTCCGACAGCTCCGCACGCCTCGAGTTCTCGTCCGAAACGGTATCTTTCGACACCGTCTTCACCGCCATGCAGACGACTACCCGTTACGTGAAAGTTTATAACCGCTACGACGAGCCTCTCCTCATCGATGCCGTGAGCCTGGACGGACAATACGCCAACCGCTTCCGACTCAACGTCGACGGCGACACCAGCCGCATAGCCCGCAACGTGGAAATCGGAGCGCACGACAGCATCTTCATATTCGTTCAAGCCAACATCAACCCCAACGACCAAACCAACCCGTTCCTGGTCGACGCCGACATAGTATTCAGCTTCAATCGGAAACAGCAACGCCTCCCTATCGTCGCATACGGCCGCAACGCCATCTACCACGTCCCGACCTACACCCATCAGCTTTACAGACTTTACCTCAACCGACGAGGTCAGGTCGACACTCTCTGGATCCCTTTCTCCATCATCGACTGTGCCAACTGGAACCACTCCCTCCCTCATGTCATCCTCGGCTACGCCGTCGTCAACAGCAACGAGACACTCCACCTCACCGCTGGCGATGAACTCTATTTCGGAAACGACGCCTGCCTCTGGGTCTACGACAGCGCCTCTCTCAACGTGCAAGGCTCCTTGCAACAACCGGTTCTTTTCACTTCCATACGCCACGACAGCTACTACGACAGCCTCCCCGGCCAATGGAGCCACGTGTGGCTCTCGCAGGGCAGCAAGGAGAACCACATCGAATGGGCTCTTATCGAGAATGCCACCTACGGTCTCCTCGTCGACACCAACGTCTCCTCCAACCCCACACTGACCATCAGCAACTCCGTCATACGCAACCACTCAGAGATAGGTCTCCTCGGCCAGGGAGCCTACATCACCGGCGACAACCTGCTGGTCTACAACTGCGGCACTGCCCTCCTCGACCTCCACTACGGTGGACGCTACATCTTCTCCAACTCCACCTTCGCCAACTATTGGCATTACAGCTCCCGCAAGACACCGGCAGTGGTCATCAACAACTACTATGCCTTCAACGAGTCTACCATCTTCCCCCGCCCCCTACAGGAGGCCTCCTTCCGTAACTGCATCATCTACGGCAACTACAGCGGCTCCGACAACAGCGGCGAAATCAAAATCGACCGTATCGACGACTGCCCCTTCAACCTCTCGTTCTCCCACTGCCTGCTACGCTCCTCCGTCATCGGCGGCACCGATGCCACCGTAATCCTCAACCGCGACCCCCTCTTCACCAGCCCTCAGGACAACAACTACATACCGCAAAGCAACTCCCCTGCAGTCGGCAATGGCAACGCGGCTTATCTTCTCTCCACCACCGACCTCCTCGGCAACACCCGCAACAACCCTCCTACCATCGGCGCCCTCGAACCATCAAACTAGACTGTCTAGATAGTCTAGACAGTCTAGACAGTCTAGAATCTCTATAACCTATAACTCATAACCCCTCATGTTCAACTACATCTCCGGCCGCCTCGACGAGGCAACACCCACCTACGCAGTCATCGACTGCGGCGGCGTGGGCTACATGCTCGAAATCACACTCAACACCTATTCCCAAATCAAAGACCTCCAGCAAGTCAAACTCCTCGTGCACGAAATCATACGCGAGGATGCCCATCTGCTCATCGGTTTCTTCAACGCCGCCGAACGCGACATGTTCCGCTTGCTCATCTCCGTCAACGGCATTGGCGCCGCAACGGCACGCGTCATGCTCTCCTCTATGACTGTCGATGAGCTGATGCGCGCCATCGCCGACAACGACGCCAAACGCGTGCAGAAAGTCAAAGGCATCGGCACCAAGACCGCACAACGCGTCATCCTTGAGCTGCGCGACAAGGTCAACCCCGCAACCCTGACGGGCTCAACGGGAAATGTTTCAACAATGACCAACAATAATAACAGCGAAGAGGCGTTATCTGCTTTGGTCATGCTCGGCTTCCCGAAAGCCGCCGCCGAAAAAGTCATCAACAAGGTCGCCGACTCTAACCCGACAGCCTCCGTCGAAGAACTCATCAAACTGGCCCTCGCCCACGGCATCTGATTCCACTAACACACTAACGCACACCATATTAACGCATTAACCCATTCACATATTGCCCTTCGCCCCCTCTACGCCGCCTTCAGACTCCTGACGGTGGCTGTGGCTGTGCTGCTCGCCATCCCCTCTTTCGCTCAAGATGTACCCGACAGCAATGCCTCCTCCATGCCTTTCCCCATCCCTCCTACCGGAAGCGGACAGCCTCAAAGCCCCATGTACCTGAACAACCCGTCGAACATGTCCACCACCGTGGAATACGACCCCGACAGCCATGGCTACGTGAAAATCACAAAAGTAGGCTCCGTAGTCATCAGCCGCCAATACATGTCGTTCCAGGAATACCAAGACTACCGCATGGAGCAGCTCATGGACGACTTCTGGGGACAGAAACTCGACGAGAACAGCACCACAGGCAACGGCAACGAGGACGGCCTGCTAAGCAAAATACCTGGCTTCAACGAAATCAGCCGCAAACTGGAAAGCCTCAAGGATATCCCCGAAATCAAAATCACCCCATCTGGCAGCGCCGACCTCACCCTCCAAGTCGTCAACAACTACACCAACAACCCCTCCATCGACGAAAGCCGCCGCAGCGTCACCAACTTCGACTTCGACGAGAACATTCAGCTCACCCTCAACGCTAAAATCGGCGACCTCATCAACACCGACATCAACTGGAACACTCAGGCAACATTCGACTTCGAGAACCAGATAAAGCTGAAATACGAGGGCAAGGAAGACGACATACTCCAACTCCTCGAGGCTGCCGACATCTCCTTCCCGCTCAACACCACCCTCATCAAAGGCAGCCAACGCCTCTTCGGCGTCCACACAAAACTCAAATTCGGCAACCTCACCATCGACGCCGTCGTCAGCCAGAAAGAGACCTCCACCGAGAACATGCAGGTGCAGGGCGGCGCCTCGGCTCAAGAATTCGAAATCCGCGCCGACGAATACGAAGAAAACCGCCACTATTTCATAGCCCAATACTTCTACGACAACTACAACAAGGCTATGTCCACACTCCCTGTGGTCAACAGTAGCATCAAAATCATCCGTCTCGAAGTGTGGCGTACCAACATCGGCGCCGCCGTCACCAACAACCGCAACATCCTGGCTCTCACCGATCTCGGCGAACATTCAACCTCGTCGCCTGGCGTCTTCGCCGGCACCTCGGTACGACCCGATGCACAACGCAGCAACAACCTCCTGCAACTCATCAACACCTCGGCCGTACGCAACATCAACAGCGTCAGCTCCTACATGGAAGGCATCGGTCTCTCGGGCGGCACCGACTACGAAAAAGTGGAGAGCGCCCGTCTCCTCAACGCCAACGAATACACCTTCAACGCTCAACTGGGATTCATAACCCTCTCACAACCCCTCGCCAACGACCAGATCCTCGCCGTCGCTTTCCAGTACCAAGTCATCGGCGACACCACGGTCTACCAGGTTGGAGAACTCACAACCGACGGCGTCAACGACCCCAATACCCTCATCGTCAAACTCATCAAAGGTTCCGCCATCAACAGCCGCAGCCCACTCTGGAAACTCATGATGAAAAATGTCTACTTCCTCAAAAGCACACAGATCAGCCGCGACAACTTCCGCCTCAACGTCCTCTACGAAAACCCCGAAGGGGGCGTGGGCATCGGCTACTTCACCGAAGGCCCTCTCGAAGCTACCCCCCTCGTCCAGGTCTTCGGCCTCGACCGCATGGACGCTTCACAAAGCTACTACTACCCCGACGGCGTCTTCGACTGGTTCGACAGCGCAGCCTTCAAGGGCGGCACCATTCAGGCCTCCTCAGGACGCATCTTCTTCCCCTTCGTCGAACCATTCGGCAAAGACCTCCGCGAGATGCTCGGCGACAATGCCCTCGCCAACCGCTACTGCTTCGACTCGCTCTACACCATGACCCAAACACTCGCCCAGCAGTACGCCGACCGCAACAAATTCTACCTCGAAGGCTACTACACCAGCTCTGTGAGCGGCGAGATTCAACTCGGCTACAGCGTCACCCAAGGCTCTGTGTCGGTCACCGCCGGCGGCATGCCTCTCATCGAGAACGTCGACTACACCGTCGACTACACCATGGGTACCGTACGTATCATCAACGAGAGCCTCCTCGCTTCCGGCACCCCCATCAGCGTCAGCTCCGAGAACAGCTCCTTCAGCATGATGACTAAACGCATGCTCGGCCTCCACCTCAACTACGAGTTCGACCCCGACATCAACCTCGGCGCCACTTTCATGAACCTGCGCGAGAAACCTCTGACTCAGAAAAACAACTTCGGCGACGAACCTACCTCCAACTCTATTTGGGGCCTCGACTTCAACTACCGCCACGATGTCCCCTTCATCACCAAACTCATCGACCACCTGCCCGGCATCCAAACCAAGGCTCCCTCTACACTCACCCTCCAGACCGAATTCGCCCACTTTATCCCCGGCATGGCCAACACCGGCAGCGACGACGGCAAGGTCTCCTATATCGACGACTTCGAAGGCGCCGAGAGCAACATCGACCTCAAAGGCAACTCTTTCTGGCACCTCTCCTCTACCCCACAGGACTACCGCAGCTCCCTGCCTCTCTTCCCCGAGACTAGCCCCGGCACCGGCCTCGCCTACGGCTTCAACCGCGCACGCCTCGCGTGGTACAGCGTCAGCAACACCTTCTACTCCAGCAACTGCCCGGAAAACATCAACGAGGACGACCGCTCTCACCCCTACGCCCGACAAATCGACCAAAAAGAGGTCTTCCCTAACAAAAGCATCGCCGCCGGCGAGAACAACCGCGTCTTCGAACTCAACCTCGCCTTCTATCCTTCCGAAAAAGGCCCCTACAACTACGACGTGGCTCCCACTGCTTTCAGCTCCGGCATCGACCAGAACGGACTCCTCAACAACCCACGCAGCCGCTGGGGCGGCATCATGCGCGAACTCACCTACACCGACTTCGAAAGCCAGAACATCGAGACTATTGAATTCTGGCTCATGGACCCCTTCATCGACCCCGCAACCGGCGAAACCGACAACTCCAAAAACGGCGGACGACTATACATCAACCTCGGCGACATCAGCGAGGACATCCTCCGCGACGGCCGCAAGGCCTTCGAAAACGGCCTCCCAACAGCCAACAACGCCGACGCCTTCGCCACCAACCCCGTCGACACCACCATCTGGGGCCGCGTGCCTAAAATGCAGGCCGTCGTCAACGCCTTCGACAACGACGAGGCTTCGCGACACTTCCAGGACGTCGGCTACGACGGCCTTGGCAGTGCCAGCGACCTCGGCGACGAACAGAGCTTCTTCGCCGACTACCTCAACAGCATCGCTCTCCTCCACGGCTCCTCTTCTCAAGCCTACCTGACGGCCGCCGCCGACCCCTCAAGCGACGACTTCCGATACTTCCGAAGCTCCTACTACGACCAGAACAACGTCAAAATCAACGACCGCTACAAGTACTTCAACAACCCCGAAGGCAACTCCGTCAGCGACGCCGACAACGAAGAGGACTACAGCACCGAGGGCTCTTCGTATCCCAACATCGAGGACATAAACAAAGACAACACCCTCAGCGAAAGCGAGAACTACTACCAGTACGTCATCAACCTCCGCCCCGACCAGATGGTCATCGGACAAAACCATATCGTCGACATCCAAGAGGCTCGCAACGTGCAGCTGGCCAACGGCACCACAACGACCTGCCGCTGGTACCAGTTCCGCATCCCTATCCGCGAACCAGACCAGACCATCGGCAACATCAACGGCTTCCAGTCCATCCGCTTCATGCGCATGTTCCTCAACGACTTCGAGGAACCTGTCATCCTCCGCTTCGCAACACTCGAACTGGTCTACGGCACCTGGCGCAAATACAGCGAAGACCTCCTCCAACCCGGCGACTACCCCACCGGCATGGGCGAAAACACCACCTTCACCCTCAGCACCGTCAACATCGAGGAGAACGGCTCTCGCCAACCGGTCCCCTACAACTTGCCTCCCAACATCGAACGCGAATCGTGGTACTCCACCTCTTCCGCCTATACCGAACTCAACGAGCAAGCCCTCTCACTCGACATCCAGGAACTCAACGCCGGCGACGCCCGCGCCATCTACCGCAACGCCCAATACGACCTGCGCTACTACGGCAAAATGAAGATGTTCGTCCACGCCGAGAAAAAATACCAGGCCGACAACCTCGACGACGGCGACCTCTCACTCTTCGTCCGCCTCGGCAGCGACTACACCAACAACTTCTACGAATACGAAGTGCCGCTGACACTCACCCCCTGGGGCACCTCCTTCGACAGCCGCGACATCATCTGGCCTGAAGCCAACAACGTCGAAATCGACCTCCAGAAAATGGTCGAAATCAAAACCAACCGCAACCGCCACATACGCAACGGCGAACTCGATTACAACAGCACATCGCTCTACAGCGAAACAGTTGAGGGTCGCCGCTACACCGTCATGGGCTCTCCTAACCTCGGCAAAGTCAAAGTCATCATGGTCGGCATCCGCAACCCTCGCAAACAAACCTACGACGACGCCGGCGACATGATGCCCAAAAGCGCCATCGTATGGATCAACGAACTACGCCTCGCCGACTTCATCAACAAAGGCGGATGGGCTGCCATGGCCCTGGCTCGCACCAACCTCGCCGACCTCGGCGACCTCTCCCTCTACACTGCCTACACCTCCGCAGGCTTCGGCAACCTCGAGGACAAACTCAACAGGCTCGAACTGGTCAACACCTTCAACATCCAGACCACACTCAACCTCGAAATGGGCAAGTTCCTCCCCGAGGACTGGGGCGTACACATCCCTCTCTACCTCGACTACAACAGCCAAATCGGTAGCCCTGAATACAACCCCCTCGACCCCGACGTGAAACTCTCCGACGACCTCAAGACCTACAACACCAAGGCCGAACGCGACTCTATCCGCGAAATGACTCAACAACGCAAAACCACCACCAACCTCACCCTCACCAACATCCGCAAAGACCGCACCGGCAAGTCCGCCCTCAAACCCCACTTCTACGACATCGCCAACTTCGCCGTCTCCTACGCCTACAGCGGCGAACGCTCCAGCGACGACGACATCGAATACTACAACAAAGACCAGCACCGCGGCGGTATCACCTACAACTACGCCATCAACCAACCGGGTCAGCTCAGACCCTTCGACAAAATGAAGCCCTTCCAAAACAAAAACCTCCGCATCATCAAGGACTTCAACATCTTCTACCAACCCAAAAACTTGAGCTTCAGCACCGAAATATACCGCGACATCGAGGAGACCTTGCTCCGCAACAAAAGCGCCGCCCTCGTCATCATGAACCCCACCTACTTCAAACAGTTCACCTGGCAACGACAATACAACCTGCAGTACGACCTGGCCCGCAGCTTCCACATCACCTACGACGCCACCGCCAACGCCCGCATCGACGAACCACCGGGAATGGCCGACCAGTCATCCTCCGACTCCCTCTGGTCTTCTCTCCTCCACGGCGGCACCATGCAGAACTTCCTACAGAACATCAACATCAACTGGGACTTGCCTGTCAACAAACTCCCTCTCATGGACTTCCTCCGCACTCCTCTCTCCTACCGCACCTCCTACAACTACCTCGGCACCACTCTCGCACTCGCCGACCAAGGCTCCGTAATCAGCAACAACACCGTCATCACCCTCGCCGCACAAGGCAACCTGCAGACCCTCTACAACAAGTCCAAACTGCTCAAGAAAGCCTACGCCAAAAAACCGCCCAAAAAGAACTCCTTCAACAAAAAAGGGAAAGACGCCGACAAGGAAAAAAACGAAGTCGACAAAAAACGTGGCATCGAACAACGTAAGGCCGACGCCCGCGTCGCCGACTCGCTACGGAAAGCTCAGATTCAGGAACACCTCCTCGACCTGGCCTACTTCGGCCTCCGCCTCGCAACAGCCGTCAAAAACGTCAACATCCAATACAACAACACCTTCGGCTCGACTATCGCCGGATTCATGGGCGAAAGCCGCATCGTCGGCCTCGACCCCTCCAACCAATGGTCCCCCGGCCTCCCGTTCGTACTCGGTCTCCCCGACAAGAACACCTTCGACATGAGCAACAACGACATCTACAACCCCACCATCGAGAGCCTACTCCACGATGACCTCCTCTCGCACGACACCCTCATGAACACCCCTAACCAGGGCAACCGCAACCGCATGCTCTCCCTCCAGGCTACCGTCGAACCTCTGCGCGACTTCCGCATCGAACTCAACGCCACACAGAACTACACCTCTCGCCAAGAATACTACTACAAATATAGCACCGCCACAGGCCGCGTCGAAGGCCCTCTCTCGCCCATCACCATGGGCTCCTACACCACCACGGCATGGACATTCCAGACCATGTTCAAAGACCGCGACGAACTCTTCAGACAGTTCGTCAACTCCCGCACCGCTATCGCCATGAACCTCGCCGACATCAACCCCGACCCCTACAACGGACAGATGGTTCGCGACACCATGAACGGACAACTCTACCCCGCCGGCTACGGCGCCAACCAACAGACTGTCCTACTCACTGCTTTCCTCTCCACCTACATGGGCCGCGACAGCAAGTCGTTCTCTCCATTCATGAAAATGCCTATGCCCAACTGGAGCATCAACTACAACGGCCTCAGCAAGATAGAATTCCTCAAGAAATGGTTCTCCAACATTTCCCTGTCACATAAATACTCTTCCACCTACACCGTCGGCAACTTCTACACCGACGCTGCCATCAGCAGCGTCACAGAAGGCTACGACTACGGCACCGAGACCATCGTCAACAACAACGGCGACTACATCGCACCTGTCAGCATGGAAGGCGTCATGCTCAGCGAACAGTTCAACCCCCTCATCATGCTCAGCGTCAACATGGTCAACAGCTTCAACTTCAAGGTCTCTTTCCAGAAAAACCGAAACCTGGGCCTCAGCTTCTCCAACAACCAACTCACCGAGACCTACCGCGACGGCATCACCTTCGGCACCGGATACCGCTTCAAAGACCTCGAATTCCACATCAAGACCGGCGAGAAAACCCACAGCCTCAAAAGCGACCTCGTCCTGCAGGGCAACATCACCTACAACAGCAACATGACCATCATCCGCAAAATCAACCAGAACACCAGCCAGATCTCCTCGGGCTCCAAAGTGTGGATGGCCGAAATCAGCGCCGAATACGCCCTCAGCACCACACTCACCCTCCGCGCCTTCTTCCAGACCAACATCAACCGCCCCTACATCAGCAACGCCTTCCCCAACTCCACAACAAAAGGCGGCCTCACAGTCCGCTTCTCCTTCTGACAGGACTCCTCCCAATCTCATAAAAACATTTAATTTCTTCTCTCCTCCACAATTTTTCCCTCCGCTGTGCAGTTAAGACCTATCATGAACATCAATAACCGAATCCTCCTCCTCGCTCTCATCGTGGCTGCCTCGCTGCCAACAACAGCTATGGGCCAGAACAACAACACAAAAAAAGACAACAACAACAATAAGGTTGTCAACGTCAACAAACTCGATGTCATATACCACGACGAGGACGAGGAATACCACGACGTCACCATCGACAACAAGGACGACTCCCCTCAAAGCATCCCCTCAACCCTCGCTCAACCCCCCGACGAGGACGACGAGGAACTCGAACAAGCTAACCAGCTCTACCGCCCCGAGCAGATGGGCGAAGGCGTTGCCAGCGAGTTCGACATTCTGTATGCAAGCATGGACTACGACATCATTCACTATGCCAGCTCCAACGAACTCCCCAACGGTGTCGCTATCCATCTTACCGACAAGGAGAAAGGTCGCAAATTCTGCTTCCCGACACCCGAACATGCACGCCTCTCCTCCCACTTCGGCGCTCGCCGACGCCGCTGGCACTACGGCGTCGACCTGGCGCAACCCACCGGCGAACCCATCTACGCCGCCTTCGACGGCATCGTCCGCATCTCCAAATTCAACAAGTCCTACGGCAACCTCATCGTCATCCGCCACTTCAACGGCCTCGAGACCTACTACGCCCACCTCTCCCAACGCGACGTCAACCCCGGCGACACCGTCCGCGCCGGCACCGTCATCGGACTCTGCGGCAACACTGGCCGCAGCTACGGAAGCCATCTCCACTTCGAAATACGCTACATGGGCAAGGCTATGAACCCCGAATATGTCGTCGACTGCGTCAACCACAAACTACACAGCGACGAAATCATCCTCAACCCCAAATTTTTCGAGAAAAAAGGCAGCTCCCGCAACTCGCCTTCACCAGGCGACATAGCTCGCATCAACCTCAACGCCGGCACCGCCGCCAACAACAGCTCCACCATCGCCGATAACCAGCAACGAGACCCCTCTAAACCTAAAAACCCCTCACAGGCAAAGTCTAAATCCCAAAAAAATGCCCAAGCCAAGTACTACAAGGTACGCAGCGGCGACAACCTCAGCAAAATAGCCGCCCGCAACGGCACCACCGTCAAGAAACTGTGCCAACTCAACGGCATCAAGGAAACCACCGTCCTCCAAATCGGCAAAAACCTCCGCGTCAAATGAGAATAGACATCCTCACTCTCTTCCCCGAAATGATGACGATGTTCTTCCAGGAAAGCATCGTCTGCCGCGCCATCAAGAAAGGCATCGCCGAGGTCCATTTCCACAACCTCCACGACTACTCGCTGACACGCTATGGCAGCGTCGACGACTACCCCTACGGTGGCAGCGCCGGCATGGTCATGGCCGTCGAACCTCTGGCCAACTGCATCGAGAAACTCCAAGCCGAACGCCACTACGACGAGGTGATATACACCGCTCCCGACGGCGAGCTCTTCTCCCAGCAGACCGCCAACCAACTCTCCCTCCTCGAAAACATCATCATCCTCTGCGGCCATTACAAAGGCATCGACGAACGGCTCCGCGAGCATTTCATCACCCGCGAAATCTCCATTGGCGACTATGTCCTCTCCGGCGGCGAACTGGCGGCAGCGGTCATCTCCGACGCAGTCATTCGCATCCTCCCCGGCGCCATCGGCGACGAGCAGTCGGCTCTCGAAGACTCCTTCCAGGACGGCCTCCTCGCACCACCGGAGTACACCCGCCCCCCAGAGTTCCGCGGCTGGCGTGTACCCGACATACTCCTCAGCGGCAACCACGCCAAAATTGCACAATGGCGCTACGAACAAGCTATCCAACGCACCAGAGAACGCCGCCCCGACCTACTCAAACAATCACGCAATTAATCAATCAAACAATATCATCATGAACGAATTCGAGAAATTTGCCACCCGCCACTGCGGCATCAGCAGCACCACCTACGCCAAATACACCGCAGCCATCAACAAGTCATTCCATAATTCTAAATTCAAAATCCAGAATTCCCTCACCCCCTACATCATCGAGGAACGCCAACTCAACATGACTCAGATGGATGTCTTCAGCCGTCTGATGATGGACCGCATCATCTTCCTCGGCACCGCCATCGACGACTACACCTCCAACGTCATCCAAGCCCAGCTCCTCTTCCTCGAGAGCGTCGACAACACCAAAGACATCCAGATCTACCTCAACTCCCCGGGAGGCAGCGTCTACGCCGGCCTCGGCATCTACGACACCATGCAGTACATTCAACCCAAGATTGCCACCATCTGCACCGGCCTCGCCGCCTCCATGGCCTCCGTCCTCCTCTGCGCCGGCGAGAAAGGCATGCGCTGCGCCCTGCCCCACAGCCGCGTCATGATTCACCAGCCTATGGGCGGCGCCGAAGGCCAAGCTACCGACATGGAAATCACCGTCCGCGAAATCCAGAAACTCAAAAAAGAACTCTACGAAATCATCGCCCTGCATAGCGGCCAGCCCTTCGAGCAGGTCGAGAAAGACAGCGACCGCGACCACTGGTTCACCGCCGAAGAGGCCAAAGCCTACGGCATGATCGACGAAGTGCTGGTCAGAAAAAACAATTAATAATCTTGAAAAAAGATAAATAATAGCGAACCCCTCTAGTCCAGTCTAGGGCTTCTAGTCTGTCTAGAGCTTCTAGTCCAGTCTAGTCTAATCCTGTCCCATGCAAATCAAATTCATCAACCGCAGCCATCATCCGCTGCCCAAATACGAGACACCCCTTTCGGCAGGAATGGACCTCCGCGCCTTCCTGCCCGAAGGACCCGTCACCCTCCAACCCCTGGAGCGTACCCTCGTCAAGACCGGCCTTTTCATGGAGCTGCCCGCAGGCTACGAGGCCCAGGTGCGTCCACGCAGCGGCCTCGCTCTCAAGAAAGGTGTCACCGTCCTCAACAGCCCCGGCACCATCGATGCCGACTACCGCGGCGAGATATGCGTCATCCTCGTCAACCTCAGCAACGAGCCTTTCGTCATCTCCGACGGCGAACGCATCGCCCAGATGGTCATAGCACGCCACGAGCAGGCCGAAATCGCCGAAGTCTCCGAACTCACCGACACCGAACGCGGCACCGGCGGCTTCGGCCACACCGGCAAAAACTAAACGATACGCGACACCGGCTACACCGGCTACACCGGCAAAAACTAAACGATACGCGGCACCGGCTACACCGGCTACACCGGCAAAAAACCAAAGGATGAGAAAGTTTGCGCATATCTTTGTCTTTTGTGTTGCGATTCTATCGCAACTGCTGCTCTCGTGCTGCCAGTCGCAACCCTCCAAAAACAGAACCGCAGAACCGCGACCGGAGAGCCCTGCACAACGGCAGCAGAAACTCCGCGTCGGTGCCGAAAGTCTTCTCGACAAAAAATTTCAATCCTCAATTTTCAATTTTCATTTTTCCTCCGTCGCCGTCGTCGCAAACCAAAGCTCCCTCGTCGGCTCCACTCATCTTGTCGACACCCTGTTGTCCTGCGGCGTCAACGTCACAAAGATTTTCTGCCCCGAGCATGGCTTCCGCGGCACCGCCGAGGCCGGCGCCACCGTCAAGAGCAGTACCGACCCCCACACCGGCCTCCCTATCGTCTCCCTCTACGGCAAGAACAAAAAACCCACCCCCGAGCAGATGGCCGACATCGACGCCGTCATCCTCGACCTCCAGGATGTGGGCTGCCGCTTCTACACATACATCTCCACACTCCACTACGTCATGGAGGCCTGCGCCGAAGCCGGCATCCCTCTCCTCGTCCTCGACCGCCCCAACCCCAACGGCCACTATGTCGACGGCCCCGTCCTCGACACCACGCACTACCGCTCCTTCATCGGCATGCACCCCGTCCCTATAGTCTACGGCCTCACCATCGGCGAATACGCCATGATGATCAACGGCGAGCACTGGCTGAAGAACGGCATACAGTGCAACCTCTCTGTCATTCCGATGCTGGACTACCGCCGCGACTGCATCTACCCTCTCCCTATTGCTCCCTCTCCCAACTTGCAAAGCCCCCAGGCCATTGCCCTCTATCCCTCGCTGTGCCTTTTCGAAGGCACCAACATCAGCGTCGGACGCGGCACCGACACCCCATTCGAACTCATAGGCGCTCCCGCCTACAAAACGACCTATATGGAGTCCCAAAGAGGCGACGAACCCGGAAAACCCACCTCCTTCACCCCAAGAGCCATTAAAGGGGTGAGCGAGAACCCTCCTTTCAAAGACCAACGCTGCAACGGCCTGAAACTCTCTGACGCCTCCGTGCCAGCCAAGTTCGACCTCACCTACCTCCTCTGGATGTACAGCCATACTCCACACAGCTCTTTCTTCAAGAAAACCAACAGCTTCGAACTCCTCGCCGGCACCGACAAGCTGAGAAGACAACTGCAGCTGGGCCTCTCCGAAGCTGAAATCCGCGCCTCTTGGGAACCTGCTCTCTCCAACTACAAGGAGATGCGCAAAAAATATCTGCTCTACCCTGATTTCGAATAGCGATGAAAACCATCCAACTCATAGTCGCCATCCTCCTCTTTCCGCTGAGCATCTGGTATGCTGTCGGCGTGGCGTTCCGTAACCTCTACTATGACCATCGTGACAAGAAAAATTCAGAATTCAGAAATCAGAATTCAGAATTCGACATCGCGACCATAGGCATCGGCAACCTCCGTATGGGCGGCACTGGCAAAACCCCACACACCGAGTACCTCATCCGACTCCTTTCAAAATACAACATTCATAACTCAATATCAAATATTGCCCTCCTCAGCCGCGGCTACCGTCGCAAAACCAAGGGTTTCCTCATCGCCGACAAGAACGCCACGGCTGCCCGTATCGGCGACGAACCGCTGATGATGCACCGCAAGTTCCCCGACATCACCGTCGCCGTCTGCGAAGACCGTGCCGAAGGCCTCCGCCAACTCCACAATTCAAATTATTCACAATCCACAATCCACAATCCACAATTCACAAATATCGTCCTCCTCGACGACGCTTTCCAGCATCGCCGCGTCCGCCCCGACATCAACATTCTCCTCACCGAGTACGGCGACCTCTACCGCGACGACCTCATCCTCCCCTTCGGCAACCTCCGCGAACCCCGCAGAGGCAGCCGCCGCGCCGACATCATCGTCGTCACCAAATGTCCTCCCTTCCTCTCATCAAAAAAACAGGAGCGCATCCGTCTGCACCTGAATCCTGCACAGAACCAGAAACTCTTCTTCTCCTGCATAGCCTATTCCGACCCCGTCCCTCTCTTCAGTCAAAATTCTGAATTCAACTTTCAGAATTCAACATTATTACTGGTCTCCGGCATCGCCAACCCCGAACCGCTGAAACGGCACCTCGAGCGTCACAGCACCGTCCGTCACCTCTCCTTCCCCGACCACCACGACTTCTCTCGCCTCGACTGCGAACTTATCGTCAAACGTTTCGAACAGATAATTGAACCCTCGAAAGCCATCGTCACCACCGAGAAAGACGCCATACGCCTCATGAACTGCCCTCATCGCCACCTCTTCGACGACATACCTTTCTTTTTCATTCCCATCGAAGTCAAATTCTTAAATCAAAATGACTTCGACAACACCATTAGATGTATGATGAACGATGTTTTTTTGCCCACACTATAATTTTTGTATATTTTTGCAAATCCAAACTAGTTACTCATATTATATATATCTATCTAAAAATAAAAACATTATTTCTTTA
>JAFSKP010000126.1 GCA_017448905.1 Bacteroidales bacterium
CATATTCACTATTCACTATTCACCATTCACTATTCATATTCACTATTCACTATTCACCATTCACTATTCACCATTCACCATTCACCATTCACTTACTCTTTAGTATTCAGTTGCTCATCACTTCTTGCACAATTTGTGTCACCATGGCTTTTAATTCTTCTATGAACTGCCGCGCGTCGTAGCGGTGGGCTTCGATGTCGCGCAGTTTTTTTTCCCAGCGGCCTGTCAGTTCGGCGCTTTTCAGCAGCTCTTCGTGTATGAGCGAAATGAGGTGGACACCTGTCTCGGTGGCGTTCAGCGATTTGCGTACTTTGCGGATGTAGCCGCGCTTGAAGAGTGTCTCGATGATGGCGGCGCGTGTCGAGGGGCGTCCGATGCCGTTCTCTTTCAGTGCATCGCGCAGCTCTTCATCATCGACTGTCTTGCCGGCGGTCTCCATGGCACGGAGCAGGGTGGCCTCGGTGTATGGTTTTGGTGGCGAGGTCCATTTCTCGGTGAGGGTGGGGGAGTGGGGGCCGCGTTCGCCTTTCACAAAGTCGGGCAACATCTTGTCGTCGTCTTTCTTCTCGCTCTCGTCATCATCGCCGGAGTTCTTCTTCTCCTGGTGCCAGCTGCCGGCTGCTTCGACCCATTTGCCGAAGCATACCCTCCAGCCGGGGTCGAGAACCTGTTTCCCGCTGGCCTTGAAGGTCAGTTTCTCGCTTTTGTTAGTCTCTTCGTCGGGCTTGCATTCCACGCGGCCCGTGACTGTGGTCGTCGACACCTTGCAGTCGGGGTAGAAGACGGCGATGAAGTGTCTGGCCACGAGGTCGTAGACGCGTTTCTCGCTGAGTGTCAGGTCGCCATTCGAGGGGTTGACGCCGGTGGGGATGATGGCGTGGTGGTCGGTGACCTTGCTGTTGTCGAAGACCTTCTTGCTTTTGGGCAGCTTCTTGCCGAGCAGAGGCTGTGTGAGGGCAGAGTAGGGGAGGAGGCCCTGCAGGATGGTGGGGCATTTGGGGTAGATGTCGTCGCTGAGGAATGTGGTGTCGACGCGGGGGTAGGTGGTGAGCTTCTTCTCGTAGAGGCTTTGGATGTATTTGAGTGTCTCGTCGGCCGAGAAGCTGTATTTCTTGTTGCACTCCACCTGAAGGCTTGTGAGGTCGAAGAGGCGTGGCGGGGCCTCGTTGCCGCCTTTCTTTGTGATGCCGGTGACTTCGAAGTCCTGCCCCTCGATTGAGGCCAATGCCTTTCGCCCCTGCTCCTCGTCGGTAATGCGGCCTTTGGCTGTTTTTTTCTCGTTCTGGTCCTCCTCCTCTTTGTCGTCCTGCCCTTGGAGGGTGAAGAGAGTGTCGCGGTAGATGGTGGAGAGCACCCAGTATTGTTCGGGTTTGAAGTTCTCGATCTCCTGCTGGCGGCGGACGATGAGGGCCAGTGTGGGTGTCTGCACGCGGCCGATGCTGAGCACCTGTCCCCGTTCGGTGCGGTATTTGAGTGTGTAGAGCCGCGTGGCGTTCATACCCAACAGCCAGTCGCCGATGGCGCGGCAGAGTCCGGCCTCGTAGAGCGACTGGTATTCGTCCTGGGGCTTGAGGCTGTTGAAGCCCTCGCGGATGGCCTCCTCAGTGAGCGAGGAGACCCACAGCCGCTGGACGGGACAGCGGGCGGCGGCTTTCTGCATGACCCATCGCTGGATGAGCTCACCTTCCTGGCCGGCATCGCCGCAATTGACGATGCCGTCGGCTTTCTGCATGAGGGTCTCTATGGTATGGAACTGCTTTTCGTAGGTCTTGTTGTCTATCAGCTTGATGCCGAAACGTGGCGGTATCATGGGCAGGCGGCTCAGGGTCCATGGTTTCCACATCTCGGTATAGTCGTGAGGTTCCTTGAGGGTGCACAGGTGTCCGAATGTCCAGGTTACCTGATAGCCGTTGCCTTCCATGTAGCCGTCATGGCTGCTGTTGGCTCCAAGGACTTTGGCTATCTCGCGTGCTACGCTAGGCTTTTCGGCTATGCAGACTATCATTTGATTTCCTAAAAAAATTCAAAACACTTCTCACAAAACGGAGTTGTTAAAAAAATATTGTTTCATCGATAATAAAAAAAAACATCCTCCGTTTCTTTGTTGAACTGATAACAGAAAGATGGTTAAGGAAAATCTGCAAAGAATAGCGGCTTCCGTGCCTTCGCCGGCGCGGCTCATAGCTGTCTCGAAGACCAAGCCCGTCGGTATGATACAGGAGGCTTACGATGCCGGACAGCGTCTTTTCGGCGAGAACTATGCCACCGAGTTGCGCGACAAGCATGCGTTGCTGCCTTCGGACATCGAGTGGCATTTCATCGGACATCTGCAGCCCAAGCAGTTGAAGTACTACATAGACTTCGTCTCTATGATTCATGGTGTCGACTCTATAGAGCACCTCGAGGCTGTGGAGAAGGCTGCCGCCAAGGTAGGCCGTAGGGTTGACGTCCTGCTGCAGTTCCATGTCGCCAAGGAGGAGACCAAGTTCGGCTTCACGCTCGACGAGTTGACGCATTTGGAGCGAATGCCCGATCTGGAGCATGTACGTATCTGCGGCGTGATGGGCATGGCTACGAATACCGACGATAAAGCATTGGTACGTAGTGAATTTGCGATGCTTCATGGAATCTTCGAGGACCTCAAAGGGCGTTTTTTTGCCGGATGCGACTATTTCCGCGAGATTTCGATGGGCATGAGTCACGACTACACCTTGGCCCTCGAAGAGGGGGCGACGCTGGTCAGGATAGGCTCTCTGATTTTCGGACCGAGAATTTACAATAACCTTTCGCGAGAAACGTAAAAAAACGTTTCCGACGCAATCAAGCAATCAAGCAATCAAGCAA
>JAFSKP010000127.1 GCA_017448905.1 Bacteroidales bacterium
AACCCTAAACCCTAAACCCTACCCCATACATGTCCGAACTCACCGAACAAGAACAAATCCGTCGCAATTCCCTCAACGAGCTCAAGAAGCTCGGCATCAATCCTTATCCCGCAGCCCTCTACGAGGTCAACGCCAAAACCAGCGAAATCCTTGCCGAATTCCCTGACGACAACACCAAGTTCCAGGATATCAGCATCGCCGGACGCATCATGAGTCGACGCATCATGGGCGCTGCCTCCTTCGTCGAGCTACAGGACTCATACGGGCGAATCCAACTCTATGTCAAGCGCGACGAGATATGCCCCGGCGAGGACAAGACCCTATACAACACCGTCTTCAAACGTCTCCTCGACATCGGCGACATCATCGGCGTCACTGGCTACGTCTTCGTGACCCAGATGGGCGAGACCTCCATCCATGTGAAGAGCCTCACGGTGCTCAGCAAGTCGCTCCGTCCCCTGCCCATCGTCAAGGAGAAGGACGGCGTGGTGTACGATGCCTTCAACGACCCCGAGCTGCGTTACCGCCAGCGTTACGTGGACCTCATCGTCAACCCCCAGGTGCGCGACACCTTCGTGCAGCGCGCCAAGATTGTGGGCACCATGCGCGACTACTTCAACGAGCAGGGCTACCTCGAGGTCGACACCCCCGTGCTGCAGAGCATCCCCGGCGGCGCCGCCGCTCGCCCCTTCGTGACCCACCACAACGCGCTGGATATCGACCTCTACCTGCGTATCGCCAACGAGCTCTACCTCAAGCGTCTCATCGTAGGTGGCTTCCCCGGCGTCTACGAGTTCAGCCGCAACTTCCGCAACGAGGGCATGGACCGCACCCACAACCCCGAGTTCACTGCCATGGAGATCTACGTCCCCTACAAGGACTATAACTGGATGATGACCTTCACCGAGAACATGCTTGAGCGTATCGCCCGTGCCCTGCACGGCGACACCAAGGTCAACGTCTGGGGCAACGAGATCGACTTCAAGCCGCCCTTCCGCCGCGCCCCCATGTGCGAGCTCATCAAGGAGGAGACCGGCGTCGACGTCAGCCCCATGAACGAGGAGGAGCTGCGCGAGGCCTGCAAGCGTCTAGGCGTGGAGACCGACTCCACCATGGGCAAGGGCAAACTCATCGACGCCATCTTCGGCGAGAAGTGCGAGGGCAAGCTCATCCAGCCCACCTTCGTCACCGACTACCCCATCGAGATGTCGCCCCTCTGCAAACGCCACCGCGACAACCCCGAGCTCACCGAGCGCTTCGAGCTCTTCGTCTGCGGCAAGGAGCTGGCCAACGCCTACAGCGAGCTCAACGACCCCATTGACCAGCTGGGCCGTTTCCAGGAGCAGCTGCGCCTCAGCGAGAAAGGCGACGACGAAGCCATGTTCATCGACATGGACTTCGTCCGTGCCCTCGAATACGGCATGCCGCCGACCTCCGGCATGGGCATCGGCATCGACCGCCTGGTGATGATGATGACCGGCGCCCAGAGCATCCAGGACGTGCTGCTGTTCCCCCAGATGAAGCCCGAGGTGCAGGAGAAGAGCAGCGAAAGCGAGGGCGCCGACCTCATGGCCCACGGCGTCGACGAAGCTTGGATTCCCGTCCTGGCCAAAGCCGGCGTCAAGAGCTACGAGCAGCTGAAAGCCGCCAACCCCAACAAGCTCTTCAACGACCTCGGCGGCCTCCGTAAGAAGCTCAAGCTCGACATTCCCGCCCTCAAAAGAGAGGTCTTCGACAGCTGGTTAAACAACTAGAGCCCTATAAGATAGTCTAGATAGTAAATAGTCCAGAGCTTCTAGTCCAGTCCAGAGCTTCTAGTCCAGTCCAGAGCTTCTAGTCCAGTCTAGAGCTTCTAGTCCAGTCCAGAGCTTCTAGTCCAGTCTGGAGCTTCTAGTCCAGTCTGGAGCTTCTAGTCCAGTCCAGAGCTTCTAGTCCAGTCTAGTGAATCCAGAAAACAATCATGATCACCCATTTCACTTTCAACCATTTCGGAGTCAACTGCTACCTCATCGTCGATGAGACCAACAGGCAGTGCGCCATCGTAGACCCAGCCGCAGAAGCCACCCACGAGGACTGCCGGCTAGTCGACTGTGTAGCGACTGCGTCGCTACAGGTAACTCACATCCTCCTCACCCATGCCCATGTGGACCATATCGCCGGACTGCGACAGACCTGCGAGCGGTTCCATCTGCCTGTCTCTATGCACCCCGACGGCCGCAAGCTGCTGCGCCAGGCCGAGGCCTACGGCAGCATCATGGGCTTCAACGTCGAGAACATGAGCGACCTCGACACCATCGACATCAGCGACGGCGACATCATCAACGTCGGCACTATCGAAGTGCGCTGCCTCTCCGTCCCTGGCCACTGTCCGGGTAGCCTCTGCTTCGTCGTCCCCTCCGAAAAAGCCGTCCTCACCGGCGACGCCCTCTTCCAAGGCAGCATAGGCCGTACCGACCTACCTGGCGGCAACCACCAGCAGCTCCTCGCCAACCTCAAGGAGAAAGTCATGACCCTCCCCGACGACTACACCGTCCTCCCTGGCCATGGCGAACCCTCCACCATCGCCGACGAAAAGAATTACAACCCCTTCCTCTAAAATCTAGACAGTCTAGATAATCTAGATAATCTAGATAATCTAGGAAAAAACTGTCCCTTCTATGATCAAAATCGACCCCTCCTGGCTCTCCGTCCTCCAGCCTCAGTTCGACGCCCCTTATTTCGCCGACCTGAAAGACTTCCTCGTCGCCGAGCGGCAGCAGCACACCTGCTATCCCCCCGGCAGCAAGATTTTCGCCGCTTTCGACAGCACTCCCTTCGACCGCGTCAAGGTCGTCATCCTCGGCCAGGACCCCTATCACGAACCCGGCCAGGCCATGGGACTCTGCTTCTCAGTGCCGCAAGGCATCGCCGTACCGCCCTCGCTGGTGAATATCATCAAGGAAATCAACGCCGATCTCGGAGTTGACATTCCGCTTTCCGGCGGCGACCTCAGCGGCTGGGCCGAGCAGGGCGTGCTGCTGCTCAACGCCACCCTCACCGTCCGCGCCCACCAGGCCGGCAGCCACCAACGTCACGGCTGGGAGCTCTTCACCGATGCCGCCATCCGCGAGCTCTCGAGCCGCCGCCAGGGACTCGTCTTCCTCCTCTGGGGCAGCTACGCCATATCCAAAAAGGCTTTCATCGACCGCGGGAAGCATCTGGTACTCACCGCCCCACATCCGTCTCCCCTCTCCGCCTACCGCGGCTTCTTCGGCTGCCGCCACTTCAGCCAAACCAACGCTTACCTCGCCAGCCAAGGCCTACAGCCCATCGACTGGACAGCGATTACCTGAATGGCACCCTGTTCACTATCGAACGCCCCAGCGTCACCTCGTCGGCATACTCCAGGTTGTCGCCTATGGCTATCCCACGCGCTATCGTCGTGACCTTCAGCTCAGGGTACTGCCGCAGCTGGCGGTCTATATATATGTTTGTTGTGTCGCCCTCCATGGTTGTCGGCAGAGCCAGAATCACCTCCTCGACGCCCTCGTCACCAACTCGTCTCACCAGCTGTGCAATCGTCAGGTCGTTGATTCCCACGCCGTCAAGGGGCGAGATGACACCCCCCAGCACATGATACACGCCCTGGTACTGTCCCGTGTTTTCTATCGCCATCACCTCCTGGATGTTCTCCACAACGCAGACTATCTTCTGGTTGCGCTTCGCACTCGAGCATATAGGGCATACAGGCGTGTCGCTGATACAGTGGCAGCGGCTGCAATAGTGCGAGTCTCGCTTCAGGCTCGTCAGGGCTCCAATAAAGGCTGCATAGTCGCCATCCTGCTCCTTCAGCAGGTGCAAGGCGTATCGCAATGCCGACCGCTTGCCCACACCAGGCAATGTGGACAAAGCATCGACTGCGTTCTCCAATATCTTCGACGGTATCTCCATATCAATGTTAGTTGCGACATATAACGTCTGTCATGCACCAATTATTGTGTCCTAGCGGATATTATTAACAATCAGCAAATTGTATAAAAACGACATAAAACCGATAAAAAGAACGTCAATTTTCGTGAAAAAGCATTGTAAAAACAAGATTAGAGGAATCAAAGAAACGTAACGAACAACAATGAAACAAAAAAAAACATAATCAATATCATTAAAAAACAATATCTTACAAAATACTTCAAAAAAAAGACAAAAAAAATTTCGTCATATTGAAAAAAGATACTATTTTTGCAACCTCAAAACAACGATAAGGGGTTATTTGAAATACTAGAAAAGCCGATGTAACTCAGTTGGTAGAGTAGCTGATTTGTAATCAGCCTGTCGGGGGTTCGAGTCCCTTCATCGGCTCGAGTTCCATCTCAATCTTCCAATTGAGGTCGGATATGGGGGAGTCGCATAGCGGCAATTGCAACAGACTGTAAATCTGTCCTCTTCGGAGTTCGGTGGTTCGAGTCCACCCTCCCCCACAAGAAACCTACAGAGAAGCGGAAGTAGCTCATTTGGTAGAGCGATAGCCTTCCAAGCTATAGGTGGCGGGTTCGAGCCCCGTCTTCC
>JAFSKP010000128.1 GCA_017448905.1 Bacteroidales bacterium
ACCTCAGCGAGGACTCCCTCCTCATCTCTCTCGTCACCGGCAACGCTCTCGGATGCACCAGCGACACCTCGTTCTACGTCCCCGTCGGCATCTTCGCCGTGTGGTTCCCCAACGCCTTCACCCCAAAGCTCGAAACCAACAATATTTTCCGGGCCTTCACCGCCAACGACCTCGAGGATTTCGAGCTGTATGTCTACGACCGCAACGGCATCATGGTCTTCATGAGCGGCCATCCCGAGATAGGCTGGGACGGCACCTACCACGGCCACGAATGCAAGGAGGGCACCTACGTCTACATCACCAAATACCGCCGCAAAGGTAGCGACCGCGTACTCACACAGAAAGGAACCGTACTGTTATTGCGTTAGCGTGTTAATGCGTTAATGCATCAGTGTGTTAGTGACTGGATGCTTGAAGAAACACTGAAGAAATACTGGGGTCACGAGAGCTTCCGGCCGATGCAGAAAGCAATCATCGAGTCGCTGCTCGACGGCCACGACACCATGGCACTGCTGCCCACGGGTGGAGGCAAGTCGATATGCTACCAGCTGCCGGCACTCCTCCGAGATGGCATCACTGTCGTGGTGTCGCCTCTCATAGCCCTGATGAAAGACCAGGTGGCGCAACTGCGCTCCCGTCACATCAACGCCGCCGCCATCTATACCGGCATGCACCCCAGAGAGACGGAAGTGATTCTCAACAACAGCGTCTATGGCCGACTGAAGCTGCTCTACGTCTCGCCCGAGCGTCTGCAGAACCGCACCTTCATCGAGCATTTTCGCCAGATGCCGCTAGACTTCCTGGCCGTCGACGAGGCCCACTGCATCTCCCAATGGGGCTACGACTTCCGCCCGCCATACCTCAAGATTGCCGACGTGAGGCAATACCACCCTGATGCACCCGTCATCGCACTAACTGCCACCGCCACACCCGAGGTGGTGCAGGACATCGGACACCAGCTCCATTTCCGCCCCGGCAATAAGCGCTTCCAGAGCAGTTTCGCCAGGGAAAACCTCTCCTACTGCGTCAGGCACACCGACGACAAGCAGGGCCTCCTGCTCCATATCATCAAAAGCGTGGGCGGGAGCGGCATAGTGTATGTCCGCAACCGCCGCCGCACCCTGGAACTCGCCCGCCTGCTGAACGACAACGGCATAGCGGCGGCAGCCTACCACGCCGGCATCCCCCTCAAGGAACGCGACAAACAGCAGAAAGCCTGGACGGCATCGCACCACGGCGTCATGGTGGCCACAAACGCCTTCGGCATGGGCATCGACAAGCCTGACGTGCGCTTCGTCATCCATACGGACCTCCCCGAGTCGCCCGAAGCCTACTTCCAGGAAGCCGGTCGCGCCGGACGCGACAACAAAAAAGCCTACGCCGTGCTGCTCGACAGCGAGAGCGACCACGAACGCCTCATTAAAGGTCTCGACGACGACTACCCTGAAATAAACTTCATCAAGAACACCTACCGCGCCATCTGCAACTACTACCAGATACCCGTGGGTGCCGGTCTCGACAGCCGTTTCGATTTCGACCTCGAAAAAATCTGCAACACCTACAACCTCAACTACCGCAAGTTCTTCAGTTCTCTGAGATTCCTCGAGCATGAAGGCCTCATAGCCCTGCCCGACCACAACGAGCTGCAGTCCCGCCTCTTCATCCCCATAGGCAAAGAACAGCTCTACCAGTTCCAAATGTCGAACCACAAAGCCGCCGACATCCTTACCACAATACTGCGGCTCTACGGCGGCATATTCACTGACTTCACCCCAATCAGCGAACTCCAGATTGCCAAACGCTGCGGAACCGACGAGACTCACGTCTGCAATGCTCTCCTGGAACTCGACAGAATCGAGATTGTCTGCTACCAACCCAAGAGCCTGAAACCCCAGTTAGTCTTCTGCACCCCTCGGCTCGACATCAAGGACATCCTCATCAGCGACCACAACTACCGCCAACTCCGCGAGGCCGAGCATCGTCGCCGCAAAGCCATCATCGATTATGCCACCAACGACAGCCAATGCCGCTCACAGTGGCTCCTCAACTACTTCGGAGAAAAAAGCGGCACTTCATGCGGGTTGTGCGACATCTGCATCGAGAGTCGAAAAAAAAGCGACCAATACAGCGGCGAAAAAATAGACGACGCCATTGCCCGTCTGGTTGACCAGTCTCCTCTCGACATCAAACAGCTCTCCAACCGCTTCCCTCACTACAAGAGAGAGCTGGTCATCGAGACAGTACGCGTCATGCTTGACAAAGAGGAACTAAAAATGGATGACGGCATCATAAAGCCGTGCCACAGGTAGTCCCACAACGTTATAGTAACAACCGTCGATACGCTCCACACCCACCATGCCTATCCATTCCTGTATGCCGTAGGCTCCAGCCTTGTCCATGCAGCTGCCTTGGCTCACATAACGGCAAATGACATCGTCGCTGAGGTCCCGGAAATATACATCTGTCCTCTCGACAAAAGAGATGCAGCGGCTGTTGTTCTTGACACACACTCCAGTATAGACAGAATGGCACCTCCCCGAAAGGAGCCGTAACATGCGGGAGGCATCGACGGCATCGTGCGGTTTGCCTAGCACCGTATCATCCACCGCGACCACAGTGTCGGCGGTGACAAGCAGCTCATTTTCTCCCAGCACACCTCGGAACGACTCGGCCTTGAGCTTGGCCAAATGCAGCGGAATCTCGGCAACGGTGACACCTTCAGGAACCTTTTCCTCGACATCAATGTCGACATATCGGACCGCGAAACCCATCCCGGCGACGAGCTGCCGCCGACGGGGTGAGCGCGAAGCCAGGACAATGGTACGGTCAGAAATCGCCATCGCGTCCATGTCCCTTGGGTTTCGTGTCTGCCGACATCTGCTTGCCCCCTTTGAAGGTCATCTCCATGGCAACACGGCCTTGCGCATCGTACATGGTCCAGCGTCCTTCCTTCTCGCCGTTGGAGAAAGAACCCTGCTCCTCGAGCTTGCCTGAGCTGTTGTAACGCTCGTATTTGCCATGCCAGCGGCCGTTCCTGTAGTTGGCACGCGATTCAATCTTCCCGTTGGGGAAATAGCGAACCTCCTCGCCGTCCTTCTCGTCAGCGCGGTAGTGCATGACGTAGCGCGGCCGTCCGTCGTCGTAAAAGCCTTTCCATTCGCCATCCTTCATGCCACGATGGAACGAGCCTGTATAGTCTACTCTGCCGTCCTCATACCATGCGGTCCATACTCCCTCCTCCTTGTCGTCCACATAGTTGCCCTCATGCAACCTGTGGCCCGACTCATACCAGGTGGTCCACTTGCCGCTCTTGTAGCCATTGACATACTGCCCCTCGCGCCAGCGCTCACCGGTCTCGTAATAGTAGGTCCAAGTGCCGGTCTCCACACCCTTGTCATAGTTGCCTCGTATGCCGAGCTTGCCGTTTGTACGCCAATAGAAGAGCCACTCACCCTGCTGCTCGCCATGCTCTAGACGGCCTTTCATGTCGACACTTCCCTCGGAAGTCCACCATGTAGCCTGACCGCCTAGCTCGTTGTCGGAATACGAACCCTCAAACTTCTTCTTGCCGTTGTCGTGCCACTCACGGGCCGCACCCTGCTTCTTGCCATCGACAAAAGGAATCTCCTCTTTCTGCTGCCCATTGGCATACCATGACCGATAGATGCCCTGCTTCTTGCCGTCGACAACATCCACTTTGCTCTTGATGCTACCATCAGGGTACCACTGCTGCGATGTGCCTGTGGCATAGCATTCCTCGGCGCAGCGGGCACCATCATCGTAGTATATATGCCAGAGGCCTGTCTTTTCACCGCGATCGTTATAAGTCCCCTGCTGGTAAACACGACCATTCTTGTGCCACCAGGTCCACTCGCCAATGCGCACGCTGTCGTCGGTCATCGTGCCCTCTACGGCAGTCTGCCTGCGTGCGTCGTCATAGAACCGTTGATAGCGTACCTGCCCCTGTACGAGCAGGGCTGAAAAAAAAGCAAAAAAAATGACAACTCTTTTCATCTAAGAACAGTTTTTCGTTTCACTATTCAATTCACTATTCACCATTCACTATTCACTATTCACCATTCACTATTCACTAT
>JAFSKP010000129.1 GCA_017448905.1 Bacteroidales bacterium
CTGGAATGGCACGGTTCATTATTTGCAAGGCATCGGCTGGGTCGGGGAAAACCTATACGCTGGTACGTCAATACATAGAGACTGCAATTGCGTCGCCGTCCGACCTTGAGCATCGTTTTGAGCATATCCTGGCGATTACATTCACCAACAAGGCTGCAAACGGGATGAAGGAACGTATCATGGACCAGCTGCATGCCATAGCGACTGGAGGTGGCGGGCGGCTGTGTGAGGAGATGGCAGGTCATCTCTCTGTCGGCAGCGATGAGGTGCGGCGTCGCTGCGGCATTGTGCTCACCTCGATACTGCACCATTATACCGACTTTTCGGTATGTACGATAGACAGTTTCGTCCATCGGCTGGTACGCACTTTCGCACACGACCTGCGACTGCCTCTCAACTTTGAGGTGATGATAGACAACAGCCAGATCGTTGAGGCTGCAGTGGATGAGATGCTGGCACTTGCTGGAAATGAAGGCCAAGAAGCCCTGACAAGGGTGCTGTGCTCGTACTCGCAAAGCCGTATGGACGAGGGAAAAGGCTACAGGCTTGAGCAACAGGTGGGAAAACTCGCGGAAGAAATCTTCAAGGAGGAAACGCCTCGATACCTGGAGGAACTGGAGAAGGTGAAACTGGAGGACTATATTGAAATCAACAAGTGGCTTCGCGACAAGTGTCGCGACATGGAGCGAAGGCTCACTGCCGCTGCACGTGAACTGACGACGGCCATGGCTCATGAAGGACTTACGGTGGACGATTTCCCGTACAAGGGCAGCGGCGCCATGTCCTTCTTCATCCGTCTCGCCGACGGCGACTACTCGAAGCTGAACGAGCCTCACAAGCGTGCCGACGACGCCTACAACGGCGACCTCTGGGGCAGCAAGACCCCGGCGGGAACACGACGACGCATGGAGAGCCTGACACCGACTTTCCGACGTGTGTATGAGACTGTGACTGACATCCTGGAGAATGAGTTGCGCTCATACAACAGCCGACAGCTGCTGCTGGACAACATCTATGGGCTGGCCCTGTTGGGAAGCCTGAATGGCATCAAGAACCAGTACTACAAAGACAAGGAGAGGGTGCACATCTCTGAATTCAACAAACGTATTGCGGAAGAGGTGATGAATGAGCCTACTCCATTCATCTACGAGAGAATCGGCAGCCGGTACTACAACTATATGATTGACGAATTCCAGGATACGAGCCGCTTGCAGTGGCGTAACATGTTGCCCCTCATCGACGAGGCGATGACGCACGCCTTCACGGCCGACACCGCTGAGGTGGGTACCCAATCGCTGGTGGTGGGCGACGGCAAACAGGCCATCTACCGGTTCAGGCAAGGGGATGTAAGGCAGTTCATGATGCTGCCACATGTCGAGAGCCGTCTGCATGGACGCATGCTGGCAAGCAATGCCGAAGAGGTACAGCTTAAACGCAATTTCCGTACGATGCGCAATATCGTGGAGTTCAACAACCAGCTCTTTGAGTGGATGATACGCAACCGCTTCGCTGACAATGATGAACTCCAGAGTCTGTATTTGGGCGATTCGGCGATTCGGGAACCCGGCGGCGATGCCGACCTGAGGCAGGAGGCTATGAAAGAGGGCGGATATGTGGAGGTGTCGTTCGGCGACAGGGAAGTGTTGTATTCGGGCATCGTGGAGACGATTGAACGTCAAGTCGGAGAGAAAGGCTACAGATATGGTGATATCATGATTTTGGCACGCGACAAGGAAACCTTGGCCGAGATTTCGGAGCGGATAGGGGAGACGGGCGGTATTCCGGTGGTGTCGAACGAGTCGTTCCTCATCAGCGGATGCAAGGAGGTGCTACTGCTGCAGTCATTGCTGGAGTTCCTGCATACTCCCCGCAACAGGGTGGCGGCACTGCAGGTGGTGAGGCTGATGAATGAGGTGGCTGAATGGGATCGGATTGACGAATGGGAGTTGCGCGACAGTGGTTTCGATTTGGAAGCACTGCTGAAAAAGAGGATGACCGGCAGAGGGTACACCTTCGACGTGGAACGACTGCGGACAATGACGTTATACGACCTGTGTGAGACGCTGATACGCCTTTTCATCCCCGACGGACATGGCTCCAGAGCCCTTATAACACTGCTGAACGAGGTGAACCGCTTCTCGCAAAGGGGAGGAGGCGACCTGGGCGAATTCTTGACCTACCTTGGAGAGAGAATGGAAAAACTGTCGTCGGCGACGGCGACAGACCTGGATGCTGTACGGCTGATGACCATCCACAAAGCCAAGGGACTGGAGTCGAAGGTGGTGATTTACGCCTTGCCTAACAAGCGGACACCTTCGAAACAGATGTGGGTTGAGGTCGGTGAGGAAGAACGCAGCGAGATGGGTCTTCCGGTGGCTTACGTGGGGGTGCAGAAAAAGGATACGCTCTTCAACGAGGCCTTTGCCGAGGAGATGCGTATGTCCGATATGGACCGCGTCAACGTGCTTTATGTGGCTATGACACGGGCCGAGGAAAAACTCTTCGTGCTGTGCGAGAAAATGAAACCGACGAAAGACACGACCGACAACATCACGCTGCTTCACGAGTTTGTGAGCAGGGATGCGTACGACGGCAGGATTGCTGTCCGAAGGAACGCTGAATCGGTGGAAGACTGCGAATTGTTCCGTGTCGGAGAGGATTTCGCGACACAAGGGGCTGTGACGGGAAATCCGGAACGGGAAGGCGTACATGCCTCCACAATAGGGGTGTCGGCGATAAGCTATCCCGAATGGGAGAACCGGGTGTGCATTGCACGCCAGAGTGCGTCGCTGCTCTCACCTCTGGACGAAGACAGTCGTCGCTACGGCATACTGATGCATGAGATGCTGTCGCACATCCGTGTGCGCGAGGATGTCGATGTCGTGGTCGAGAGATATGGCAATGACTTGAAGCTTACGGAAGCGGTATGCGACGACATAAGACGCCGTATCATTGACATGATGGAACGCGACGGCAACAACCGCTTCTTCGCTGCCGACTGCGAAGCGCTCTGCGAGGTCTCGATAGCGGCGAATGGGAAGGTGATACGCCCCGACCGCATCGTCTTAAGTAAGGAGAAGACCTTTGTCGTCGACTTCAAGACAGGTGTTCACGACGAGCGGAGCCATGAACAATATAGGCGTCAGGTGGCAGAGTATGCGGCTGCTCTTGCTGCTATGGGCTACCACGCTGTCGAGCCTGTGATTGTGTATCTGTGATTATTTCTTGTATTCCTGTCCTATCTGGGTGGGGTCGATGTCAGGCTCGTTGTATTCGAGGCATGTGCGGTAGCGTGTGTTGCGGTTGTAGTCGAGCGAGGAGCAGGGTGAGCTTTCGTCGACGTATTCGATCACACGCTGCGGTGTGTTGTTGCCATCGTATACGTAGCATTTGCATGACTTGGTGTCACACGACGTTACCATGGTCAGCAATAATACTGTTATCGAGGAAAAGATTATTTTTTTCATTGCTTCATTGTTTGATTGCTTGATCGTTTGATTGCTTGAGTATTTGATTGCTTGATTGCTTGATGCGTCAGCCACTCGGACATCCATGCAATCAAGCATTCAGACATTGTTGATATTACTCTCCCCAAAACATGTTTATGATGTCGTGATAGTCAATCTCGCTGGTGTCCCAGTCGGTGCAGTAGCGGAGGCTGGAGTCGCGGGGGTGGGGTTTGTCATATCCCAGTTCGCGGCAAGGGGTGCCTTCGTCGATGTGGGTCTGGGTGACACGCACGCTGCCGCATGACTCAAGCAGGTAGCAGCGGCAAGGCTTGGTGCTGCATGCCGCACTTGCCAGCAGCAGTGCCGCCACGGCGAAATGCTTTTTCTTCGTCACGTTACTCATGGTTATCTGACCTCTATTTCGTCGACGAATAGCCAGGCTTGGTTTCCGGCACTTATGTGCCAGCCAGGCAATTTGCCGTAGTTGGTGGCCTTGATGCGGACATATCGGGCCATCTGAGGTGTGTTGTTGACTGAGAAAGTGTGGACAGTGCTGAGCTCCTGTCGTTCGAGCGTGGCGGGGAACATGTTGTTTTCGACAGAGCCGTAAGGACGGTAGTTGCTGCCGTCGTCCGACAGCTCGGCGATGACACGACTGGGAAAGAATATCCACGAGCGCATGTTCTCCAGGCATTCGACTCCTACGACGCTGACAAGCCGCGGCTCAAGCAAGTCGACAACCACCTCAAAGTCGCCTTGCCATCCCTGCCATCCTCCTATACGGTAGTTCTCGGTGCCGTGGAGGCGGTCGATAAGACCTGTCTCGCCGTTCTCGCTGTATTCGGGGGCAGGATTGGTGATATAGGCCAGTTTGCGGTCGTTGAGGGTGTGGGTAAGGCGATGGGTGACGACGGCGCTATGGTAAAAGTGTCCGGAACTGTCGCTGCGGCATGATATGGCCTTAATGACGGCGTCGCTGCTGACGGTGAAAGGACCGGTGTATTGTATGGAAGACCCTGACGGTGTTGTGCCGTCGAGGGTATAGAAGATCTTGTCGCCAGACATGGCGTTGATGGAAACGGTGGTCTCGCCGCTGAAACTCTGCTGCCAGTCGCCGAAGACGGGGGCGGGAATGAAGGTCCCAAAGCTGTTCCCCGTGATGCTGTGTGGACGGGCTTCGTCGTCTGCCGCCCACTGTCTGTCTGGTTCGCCGCTCATCTCGAAGTCGAGTGTGCAGCCGTCACGCAGCTGCTCGAAGGTTACGAAAGCCTTGTCGTAGGGCGAGCCGTCGACGCGAAGCGAACTGACATAGTACCCTTGACCTCTGGCGTTGATAACGATGTCTTTGCCGTTTTTCAGGTGGATGGTGACCTTCTTGAACAGCGGCGAGCCTATGACATAGTTGCCGCTACCGGGGCAGACGGGGTAGAACCCCATGGCACTCATCACATACCATGCACTCATCTGGCCACAGTCCTCGTTGCCGCAAAGACCGTCGGGGCTGTTGTGGTAGAGCTCTGTGCAGATACGGTGTACCAACTCGGCTGTCTTCCATTGGCGACCGAGGTAGGCATAGAGGTAAGCGGCATGGTGGGAGGGCTCGTTGCCGTGGGCGTATTGGCCTATGAGGCCTGTGATGTCGCTCTGGTCGCGCCCTGTCATGGCGGAGCTGCCGTAGAAGAGGCTGTCGAGGAATCGCTCGGCATTGTCATTGCCGCCCAGCATCTTGACCCATCCCTCCACATCATGCGGCACATACGACGAGTATTGCCAGCTGTTGGCCTCGGTGAAGTGGTTGTTGACCTCGGTGGGGTCGAAGGGGGTGACGAAGGCTCCGTTGCGGCGGGCATGCATGAAGCCGTCGGCATCCATGATGTTCTTCCACGACTGGCTGCGACGGATGTATTCCTCGATTATGTCGTGCCACCTGCTGAAGTCATCGGTGGGGTCGGCTTGATGAGTCTGGATTGCCACCAGATAAGACATTTCAGCTATGCACCAGTCGTCGTATGCGTATTCGAGGGTCTTGCTGACCGACTCGTTCTCGTATTCGCTGCTGAGGAATCCGTCGCGTGCATATTCGGCGCGTCCAAGCATGGGCAGGGTGCTTGTCTCCTCCATGGCCTTCAACAGTTCGTCCAGTGTCTCGACGGGTAAACCGTCAAGTACACCTGTTCGATAGGCATCGAGGATGACCGATGCTGCGTGGTATCCAATCATGCAGTGCGTCTCGTGGCTTGCCAGCTCCCACATGGTCAGTTCGCCGCAATGGCGGTAGTGGTCGAGCATGGTGAGTACGAAATCACGGCTGCGCTCAGGGTCGGTGAGGTTAAGCAGGGGATGGAGGGTACGATAGGTGTCCCAAAGCGAGAAGACTGTGTATTGGTTCCTTCCATCGGTGATGCTGTCGATATGCGAGGCTCCTGTGCTGTCTTTCATTGTGCGGTAACGTCCATCGGCATCGCTGTAGAGGTAGGGCGAAGTCATGCAGTGGTATAGAGCAGTATAGAAATTGGATCTGTCTTCCTTGTCGCCTCCTTCCACCTCAATCTGTCCGAGTGCTTTCTCCCATGTCGCCGAGGCCTCTTTGCGTGCCTGCTCGAAAGTCACCCCCTCACTCTCTGTGAGGTTATTGCATGCTCCTTTCTCGTCAACGGCGGAGATGCCGACATGGAGAGTGACCTCCTTTCTGTTGCCGGGGAAGAATACCACGGCTTTCAGGTCTTCGCCACTCAAAGGCTCGGCGTCGCCTGTCTCCACACGTTTGCCGTCCTTGAAGAGGATTACCTCGTCAATGTCGCAGTCTGCCTCGATGGCGAAATAGAAATGCTGTTCCGTGTTCCATGCTGCTGAAATGCGGTGACCGGAGATGGTTCTCCCTTCTGACGTGTTATGCACGGCAAGGCGGGAATCGATTACCACGTCGCGGTGCTTGAGGTCTATCACCACGCCCTTTCGGCTTGTGTTTGGGAAGGTGTATTTATGAATGGCGTTGCGGTTGTGGACAGTGAGTTCCGCCATGACGCGGTTGCGGTCGAGGACCACACGGTAGTAGCCTGGCTTGGCTTTCTCGTTGCGGTGGCTGAACGACGACTTGTAGTATTCGTAGCTGAGGCTGTCGGGCATGACACCGTTCTCGTATGTGAACGGCATGATGAGCAGGTCGCCATAGTCGCTGCAGCCTGTGCCGCTGAGGTGGGTGTGGCTGAAACCATAGATGGTGTCGTCGCTGTAGTGGTAGCCACTGCAACCGTCCCATCCGTCAAGGCGCGTGTCGGGACTCACCTGCACCATGCCGAAAGGAAGTATGGCACCGGGGAATGTGTGGCCATGCCCGTCGGTGCCAACAAAGGGGTTGACATAATCTGTCAACGACCGCTGGCATGAAGTCATAATAGCCAACAAGACGGTGAAAAGTAGCACTGCTTTTTTCATGCTGTTTCTTGTTCTGGTTTCTCTATATTCCCTAGAGTGTCTAGGCCTTCTAGACTATCTAGTAAGTCTAGACCTTTTGGATTATTTTCAGGCTTTCATTTTAATGAGTGCTGCCGCACCGAGGATGGCTACCTCGTTGGCTTTGAGCTGCGACATGCGTATCTTGCAACTGCCTGCGTATATGTTGAGCAGGTATTTGTCGAATGCATTCTGTAGCGGTTTCAGCAGCGGTTCGCCTACCTTTGTGGGACCTCCCATGAGGAAAATGGCCTGCGGAGCTGAGAAAGTCACGCTGTTGGCCATGGCCAGACCAAGCTGGTCGGCAACGGTCTCCCATGTCTTCAATGCGATGGGGTCGCCCTGGTTGGCCAGCTCGCCGATCATCTTGCTGTTGACCTCTGGCGATACTGGTATGTCTTTCAGCTCGCAGTAAGTCTGCACGATGCCGCGTGCCGAGGTGTAGGTCTCGAGGCAGCCTTTGCGACCGCAGCTGCATTGGCGCCCACCCGGAATCAGGATGTTGTGTCCCAGCTCGCCGGCACCTCCGGTACTGCCGTGTACCAGCTTGCCGTCAAGCACAATGCCGCTGCCAACGCCGGTACCCAAGGTGAACATGATGAAGTTGTCCAGACCTTTGGCTCCCCCATACACCATCTCGCCGTATGCTGCGGCATTGGCATCGTTGCTGAGCACTACGGGGACATTCATGTATTTGTGGATCTCCTCCTCGAAATTGAGTACTCCTTTGATGGTCAGGTTCGGTGCATTGTCGACGCAACCTGTGTAGAAGTTGCCGTTGGGAGCGCCGATGCCTATGCCTTCTATGCTCTCCACGGCGTGCTCCTTCATCATGGTTCCGATGCACTGCATGATGTCGCGCACATAGGGCTGCAGTTCTGTATAAATGTTTGTGGGAATGTTAGAGCGGCAGATGATGGTACCCTCTTCGCTGACGAGGCCCATGTCGGTGTTGGTGCCTCCGATATCAATACCTATTGAATACATTTTTTATTGTTTGAGTGGTTGATTGCTTGACTGTTTGATTGCTTGAATGGATTATCAGTGAGTGCATTTCACTATTTTCTTCTTCGAATATTTCTCGAAATAGATGCCTTGCCGAAGGTCGCTGATGTCGACGGGAGTTGCACCGTGGCAGGTGACGCGTCGGACGGTGTGGCCACAGATATCGACAATCTCGATGTCGCCTTCTGTCTCGACGTAAAGGGTCGTTGTGGCGGGGTTGGGATACATCTTGATGCTGCGTGGTTTGGCGATGGTGGCTCCCACATAGTCGCTTGTCGTGGCGAAGATGGAGTAGCGCTTCACCGTGATGCCATCCTCGGCGGTGACCGTGATGCTGAACTCGGCAGCGGTGTCGCCGTCGAGTTGTAGCAGCTCGACTCGTGCCGTCGCATCGTCGGCCTCGGTTGTGAAACTGATGTCATCGGCGGTCAGTGAGGTGATGTCGTCGACATGGAGGACGTAGTTTTGCCATGTCTTGTAGAAATCATATAGTGTTGTGCCGCGGAATTTGAGGTCTTTCAGCCATGCACTGTAGATGAACTGTATGTCGTCGACGGTGAGCGCGTCGTTGGCATCGCCTTGGCCGGGTACTTGGTTCGTGGTCATATTCACCAGAATGTAGCGTGCTTCGGAGTTGCCGCTGTATACGAAAGGCACCTTGAGCTGTTTCCATACGAAGTTGGCCTGTGCTGTGGTGCGTGTGGTGAGTGCGTTGGCGATGGCTTTGTAGAGTGATGGCTGCGATTCATCGTTAGGTGCCTTGAAGTCGTTGTCGCCGTGAATGATGGCGGAAACCTGTGCCGTTGCCGACGCACTCGAGGCGTAGAAACTGACCCATACGTAGAGCGAGTCGGGGGTTGCCGTGAAGGGCTGGCTGTGGCTGCTGTTGCTGCGCTGTGTATAGTTGTAGTTGTCGCTGCTTGTTGCCGACATTGCCCCGGCATGTACACGTCCGGTGGTCATGTTGCCATTGGCTTTGATGCCGATGATCGATTTGGTGTATATGGTGAGGACATAGTTGCCTGTGCCGCCGGGACGTCGTCCGTCAAGGCGGTAGTGGTGGTTCGATGAGGCAAGAGATGCGTAGGGGCCGTCGCAGGTCGAAAAGGTGTTCCAGTGCGTTGGCTCTGATTCGTCGCCACCGTCCCACTGCTCAAAGCCGGGATTTGGCAACTGAAAAGCTGTTTGCGCTATGATGCTGCCCGACAGGGCAAGTGCCAGGATGAAGAGGGGTAGGTGTCGTTTCATGTCGCATTGGTTTTGTTTGAATTAAGGAAAAGGGGGTTAGATTGTCGGCTGCTTGTTGCTGTCGAAGATGCCGAAGACGGCAGCGCCAGAGCCTGTCATGGAGGCATAGATGGCGCCTTGGTCGTAGAACTGTTGCTTGAGTTGTGCGATGCGTGGATGGTTGGGGAATACGGATGCCTCGAAATCGTTGATAATCATCTGTCGCCATAATTCAGGCTTTTCTTTTACGGCCTTCGGAAGTGGTATGTGTGAATTGTTTTTTTGTGTGACGCCACGGTAGGCTTCGGATGTGGACACTGTCTCGCCCTCGGGTTTCTCGATGCGCAGCTCGAAGCCTTCGATGGGGTTGAATCCGAGGGGGGTGAGTATGTCGCCGACGCCGGTGGCGTAGGCAGGCACGTTGTCTACAAAGAAGGTGCAGTCGGCGCCGAGTTCGGAAGCCATTTCTTTCAGGCGTGCCTTGCCGAGGTTGAGCTGGAAAATCTTGTCGAGCATGCAGAGTGTGAAGGTGGCGTCGCTGCTGCCTCCTCCGAGTCCGGCCCCGAAAGGTATCTTCTTTGTAAGGTGAATGGCTACGTTGCCTATGCCGGTGTGGCGTTGCATCAGGCGATAGGCTTTGACTACGAGGTTCTCCTCTGTGCCGCTGTCGAGGGTCAGGCCATCCTGCGTGAAGCTGAAATGGGTGGCTTCTTCGATTTGGAGGATGTCGTGGAGCGGTGCGGGCAGAAAGATGGTCTCCAGGTCGTGGTAGCCGTCTGGTCTGCGTCTGACGACGTTCAGACCGAGGTTTATCTTACAATTCGGGTACGAGATCATTGCTTGAATTATAGGCTTTAATGATTTTGGTCACCAGACGGTGGCGGATTACGTCGCTGTTGTCGAGCTCTATTACCGAGATTCCCTCGATGTCTTTCAGTATCTGTGTGGCCTGCACGAGGCCAGACTTCTGGTTGCGGGGCAGGTCGATCTGAGTGATGTCGCCGGTGATGACGAACTTGGCGTTGCGCCCCATACGTGTGAGGAACATCTTCAGTTGCGACTGTGTGGCGTTCTGCGCTTCGTCGAGGATGACGAAGGCGTTGTCGAGCGTGCGGCCACGCATGAAGGCCAGAGGGGCTATCTCGATGGTGTTGTCCTCCCAGTAGGAAAGGAGTTTCTGCTGTGGAATCATGTCGCGTAGCGCATCATAGAGTGGCTGCAGGTAGGGGTCGAGTTTGTCGCGGAGGTCGCCGGGGAGGAACCCCAGGTTCTCGCCAGCCTCGACGGCGGGGCGAGTCAGTATGATGCGTCGCACCTCTTTGTTCTTCAGTGCTCTGACGGCAAGGGCAACGGCGGTGTAGGTCTTGCCTGTGCCTGCGGGCCCTATGGCGAAAACCATGTCGTCGTGTTTGACGGCGTCGACAAGGCGGCGTTGGTTGGGAGTGCGTGCCTTGACGAGGAGCCCATTGCGCCCGTGTACAAGGATTTCGTCGCTCTGCTCGCTGTCGGGCCCGCCACCGTTCTCCATAATCTGCATGATGGCGTTTTCGGTGATGTTGCCGAACTTCTCATGGTAGGTAATCATGGCGTTCAGTTTCTCCTCGAAAAAGCTTATGTCGTCGTTGTTCCCGATGGCTTTCAGCATCTCGCCGCGGACAATGAGCTTCACTTTCGGGAAGAGCAGCCTGACAAAATCGAGCATACGCTCGTTGGTGCCCCAGAAGTGGTTGTAGTCAATATCTTCAAGAGATATTATTTTCTCGTTCTTTGTCTCGTTCAATGTTAAAGGGTTCTTTATCCGTTTCTCTGGCTCGGCAAGCAAGTGGGTCTGTAGACTTTCCGCTTGACGGAAACGGGTTTTTGGTGATGTTATGTTATTATTGTCGTTTTTTCCAGAAGAAGAGTTCTCTGATTCTGTCAAAGTCGCGTGTGTATTTTAGTCCGAGCCCCTGTTTGTAGGGCAGGTCTGACCGGGTGTAGTCGTTGGTGTTGCTGCGGTTGAAGACGAAGAGGTGGAGGCGTGGGTTGATCTTATAGCCCACCAGCATGTCGCCGGTCATGTTGTTGGTGCCCTGCCCTGATGTCGACACTTCGCGGCTTTCGCCTCCGAAGCCGAACGAGGTCTCGAAGTAGAATTTGTTCCATTCCTTGCTGATATCCACGGCATACTGGTCGGTAGTCAGACCGTTGCCCGACTGGTAGTCGAAGTTGACATCCACCACCTGCACCATGTCGCTGATGACGCTTCCCAGGGTACCCATGACGAAGCCGTATGCTTGTCCGCCTGTCGAGGCGCTGCCGGCCTGGCTTGAGCTGGCGGAGGTGTTGTAGAACCGTTTGGTCAGCAGTAGCGACACTGTCTGGTTAAGCATGTCGCGCTCGTTGTTGCGGTCGATATAGGAGAAGACTTCCTCCTGCACGCTTTGGTCGGCCCCGGGTAGACGTATGTCGAAACTTATGTCCGGCGACCGCAATGTGCCGTTGAGGGCAATGACGTTCTCTACTTGCACCGGCTTTTGTGAGTCGGTGCTGGAAAGTGTCCCTGTCAGTGACGAGAGGTTGACGCGTTGCGAAAGCACAGCTCTTATGTCGAACATTGCCCCGGCAATGTTGCCTGGAAAGGTGATGGAGCTTCCGTTGTCGATGGTGAATTCCTTGCTGGCGACGCTGAGCATGTCGAGCATCAGGGTGCCGCTGCTGATCTCGTAATCGCCGGCGATGCCGAAGCCGCGTTTCGTCCCGAGCGACATCTGAAGGTCGCCGTTGCCGCGTGCTTTCACATCAACGTCTATTGTCGAGAACTCCATGGGCATGTGGAACTGCATGTCGGGAGTGGCCTCGACATTGATGGTGAGACTGTAACTTGAGTTGCCGCCATTGTTTTCGTTGGTGTTGCTTTTTTGTGGCAGATTGGTGTGGGTGGGCGCTTCCTGGATATAGAGGGTCAGGTCATCGTCGTACCAGACGTCGTCGTCGGAAACGAAGTGGATGTAGTCGGCTTTCTCCATTTGGCGTCGGTCGTTGATGGGGATATTGAGCGTGGTGCCTTGCAATGTGCGGGCATTGAGCATCACGTTGAGGTTGTCCACCGGACCCTTTACGCGCCCGTCGGTCGATGCCACAATACGGCCATAGAAGTTGGCGTTGTCTTTTGGACTGGTATTCATGCAGAGCAGCTGAGAACTCTTGATGCCGATGTCGAGGCGTATGTCGTTGAAGTTGTTGTGTTCGATGACACCGTCGATATGCGCGGTTCCTCCGTCAGGATCTCTGACTACGAGGTTGTCGATCCGGACGGCATCGCGGTCGATGACTATGGTGTCGTCGAAACTGTAGGCCACGTTGAGGAAGTCTATGTTCATCTCGCCGCCGCGAATGTCGAGAAGCCCTGTGACGACAGGGGCGTCGAGAGTGCCGCGCAGCGACAGGCTTGCCGCGGCGTTGCCGTCGGCATGTGATGAGAAACTGCTCACCAGGGGTTGTATGACGGCGAGTCGCAGGTTGCTGATATCGGCATCGAAATGTAGCTCGGGCTTGGCGTTGGCCAGAGTGCTGTAGCCGTCGAGGAGAATGTTGAAAGAGGTGTCGTTAGATGGTGCCAAACTCCGTGCGGCGACGATGAGCTGTTGCAGACTGTCGTTGAGCGTCGAGCTTATTTGCAGGTTGCCGAGTTCTACATCGTTGAATACCAGCTGCGCTACATTCAGTTGTCCTGTGGTGACACCATGGTGCGTCACCGTGCCGTTGGCCTGTCCGCCTATGCTGAAACCGGTGTTGGCGATGAATGGGTTTGCGATGTCCATGTCCAGGTTTGAGAGGTTCAGCACAAGGCTGTCTTCACCCATTTCGGTACGGGCAGTCATCAGTAGTTGCTGGCCGCCACAGGCAAGTCCCAGCTTGTCGATATGGAACCCTCGTGGTGACAAGTGGTTGTCGCCGGTGGCAAGTACCTCCCAGTCGCGCCCTCCGATAGCAAAATGAGACGGTTCCACTACAATCTGCAACGCATCGCTGTCGGCAACAAGTCGTAGGCTCACATCACCACCGCCAACGGTTTTGCTGCTGTTCTGCCAAACGACGCGGCACGACATCGCCGAGCGTGATGTCTCCATGCGTAGCGTCCCGAAGTCCATCAGCTGTAGCCGCCCCAACATGAAGCGGTCGCTTTTCATCTGCAGACGGTAGTGGTCGGCGACAGCCTCTGCATTGAGGCCTACATCAAAGAAACAGAGGTCTCCCCAGCCGATGGAGTCGCTGCGTATTATGGGTTTGAGGCCGTCGGCATAGTTGTAGTTGGCCTGAATGGTCGAACCTTGTGCAACCTTCAGTTGAGGCACGAAGCTGCGCAACAGCGCGGACGAATCCTTCCACTCCATATTGAACTCGAAACGGGTGTCGGCCAGTGACCAGGCTTCAGGGGAGTGTGCTTTTGAAACAAGGCATTGCGGCAGGTAGTCGTCCACGATATGGGCTAGCACTGTCGGCAGGGTTGAGTATTTGTAGTAGCCTTTCAGTGTGGCGTCGGCCAGATCGCTGTGCAGCGTGGTACTCATCCAGTGGTTTTGTTCGCGCGATGAGAGCGACAGGTCTTTCAGCGTCAAGTCGCGGTCTCTGCCATCCCCGTGTGTTAGCAGGTGTACGTTGTTCAGTCCTATGCGTGTGTATTTGTTTGCATCGTCGATATTGGAATGGCGTGCCGTGGCGTGGAAAGAAAGCATCGCGATGCTGTCACCGTCCATCTTCCAGAGTCCAAGGCGACCAATGTCGAGGTGCTGTGCATCGATATTGGCCCGGTAGACGGGGTGGTCACCGCGCCAGTCGCCCTCGCCATGCAGTGTGAGCGAGGCCAGGACGTCGTCGAGTGTGGCATCCACTGTCAGCAGCCCGTCGGTGGCATCGGCCTCGGCGGCAACCTCTCCGATGATGTGTTGCCCTCTGACCACGAGATGGTGGAACTGCCCTTCTGCCGAGGCGTTCATCGTCTTCGGGTCGAAGCCGTTGCCTTCAAAAGTAAGGTCGAAACCGCCACGCGACAGCCACTCGTTAGGTGCCAGACGGCCTATGTTGAATCCTTTTGAGGAGAGTTGGCCGGTGTATTGGAATTCTTTTTTTTTCAGATTTTTGGCCAGTAGCATGTCGCCATGCACGTCGCCTTGGTCGCATAGCAGCGAGAATGTTGTGTAGAAGTCGTTTATCGTGCCTGTGAATGTGGCTTCTAAATCTATATGGTTGAGGGCTTTGATGATTTTCTCGGCTTTCATCTTTATGCGACCCGGATGATGTACTGATGCCAGGTCGGAGTATGTTGTGTGCAGATGATGTATTTCAGCGCCTATGATTGTGGTGTCGATGTGAGGCAGCCCGTAGATGTAGGCATCCAGCACGACAGTGCTCTCGTCGCCGAAAGCTAGCTCGACATTCTCGGCACGGAAGTCGCTGATAGGCCCTGAAAAGTCGCCCTGTAGGTATACGCGCTCGTCCATGCCCCATAACGTGTGAGCCCAGTAGGCGGCATCCTGCATTCCTCCGTATGAGCCCTCGTCGAAATGGACGGTGAAATATACGCTGTCAAGAAAACTGCCCATGGATTTCCATCGGCTGTAGTCGAGCAAAACGTCGCCCACAAGTTTCGAATCATCGGTCTCAAGGTAGAGGTTGGTAGTGCTTATGCCCGACGATGTGGCATAGACGTTGCCACGCAGCTTGTTGACATGCAGGCCGCTGCGCTCTGTGGTTGAAAACCGGTCAATACGACAGGTGATGCGGTCCATGTCGACGCGTACGTTTCGAAAGCGGCCGTCGATATTGGCGTATTCCATGTGTGGCACGTCGACACCGATACTCGCCAGACGTTCCTCGGGAGTGCGTCTGTCTTTGAGGTCTTGCCGGTAGCAAACGTTGTCGAGTATCAGGTCGTCTACAAGCACTTTGAAATCCTGCGGACTGTCTTCATCGTCTTCATCGTCGTTCCTCCTGTCGGCGTAGTAGTTGATTATGAAGTTGAGGTTGGTGCCGGAAGAGTCGATGGCAAGGTGGTAGATGACATCTTTCAGTTCCACCTTGCTGAAAGTGAGCCCATGACTGTCGAACGGGAAACCGTCGAAACGCAACGCCATCTTATAGGCCACACAGATGGTGTCGTTGTCGGGTGCTATAAGCTCCACATTGCGCAGCACGAGATGGTTCATGGGGTTGCAACCAAGCGAACCTATCCGAACCTTGCCGCCCCATTCGTGGGAAAAGTGGTCGCTCGCCACCGAGCCGACAATGCTTTGCACAACGCTGTAGTTCACAAGTGCCACGGCCACATACAGCAGCACAAAGAGCGCCAATAAGGTACTCGATAATATTTTTATTGCACGTTTAAGCAATTGATTATTAATGAATAAAATCTTTCGGTATTTGACCTTTACAATGCAAAAATACTTTTTTTTTCGCATATCACAAAAAAATCATATTTTTGCAACGCGAAAAAGAGTGTGTCTCCAACAGACTCAAGCATTCAAGCAATCAAGCAATCAAGAAATCAATCATTCAACCTTGTCACTCATCCTTGCCATAGAATCTTCATGCGACGACACGTCGGCGGCAGTGCTGCACGACGACCATCTGTTGAGCAATGTCATAGCATCACAGAAAGTGCATGAACAGTACGGAGGCGTAGTTCCAGAACTGGCCTCACGTGCTCATCAGCAGAACATAGTGCCTGTCGTCGACACGGCTCTTAAGCGTGCCGGCGTATGCGCCACTGACCTTGACGCGGTGGCATTCACCCGCGGTCCGGGACTGCTTGGCTCTCTTCTCGTCGGTGTCTCCTTTGCCAAATGCTTCGCCATCTCTTTGGGCATACCGCTCATCGAGGTCAACCACCTGCAGGCTCATGTGCTCTCTCATTTCATACGACAGGACGAGCACTCCGAGCCGCCCGAATTCCCACTGTTGTGTCTCTTGGTCAGCGGTGGGCACACTCAGATACTGCTGTTGCACAGCCATTTCGAGATGGAACTGCTGGGACAGACCATCGATGATGCCGCAGGCGAAGCCATCGACAAGGCGGCAAAAATCATGAACCTTGGCTACCCGGGAGGACCCATCATCGACCGTCTGGCAAAGGAGGGGAACCCCAATGCATACCATTTCGCCACCCCAAATATTGCGGGATTCGACTACAGTTTCAGCGGCATCAAGACATCATTTCTCTACTTTCTCCGTGACCGGCTGAAAGATGACCCCGACTTCATCGAGCATCACAAGTCCGACCTCTGCGCGTCTATTCAGAATTGTATCGTAGGCTTCCTCCTCAAGAAATTCGAGAAAGCCGCCCTCTCCATAATCAATAACCCCCAATCCAAAGCCCGGAATTCGAAACTATCCATCGCCATCGCTGGCGGCGTGTCGGCCAATAGCGTCCTCCGTGCCGGCGTCCAGTCGCTTGGCGAGAAACACCATTGTAAAACATACGTTCCTACTCTCCAGTTCTGCACCGACAATGCCGCCATGGTGGGCATCGCAGGATACTACAAATATCTCCAAGGCCAGTATGCCGACATCTCGCTTCCGCCATACACACGATGAGAATCGACGCACATAATGCAGAACCATATTCAGATGAAACCTTTGGTCACCAACTGTCGACCTTTTTATTCTTGTTATTCATTTCCTTTTCTTCTCTTATCAATTTGACCCAGGCCCAGGATATTCACTTCTCGCAAATCGATGTCAACCCTGTTATCTACAACCCTGCTTACGCCGGTTTTTTTGATGGGGGCACGCGTTTCGGCGTGGCCTATCGTAACCAGTGGGCCTCGGTGAGCAGGGCTTTCCAGACGGTGGCCGCCACCGCCGAGTGTGCCATCTTGCGCCGCCGCTACTACCGCGACGGCCTCAGTGTCGGCGTGATGCTCTACAACGACCGCGCCGGGACGCTGCAATACGGCACGACGGCTGGCAACATAATACTCTCTTACTTCAAGGCCTTGGGGAACCAAGGCAACAACTTCATCTCGCTGGCAGTCCAAGGAGGCGGCGGCCAGGCTGGATTCAACACTGCCGGAATCGACATGGATGACCCCTCCGACATGATACAGAACACGTCGGCCACTTTTGCCACCCTCTCGGCAGGTGCCGCATGGTTCTATCAGCCCGTCGACGATCTCTACTTCAAAATCGCCCTTGCAGGCCATAACCTCAACCGCCCCAATGTCTCATACTCCTCGATGAGCGATGCCTTTATCGAACGCCGTCTCAACGGCTATCTCCGTGCAGAATACCGTGCTTGGAGCAACATCTCTTTGCTCCCTCTTGCTGCCGCAATGCTGCAGAAAAACTATCGCGAAACGATGCTGGGATGCGATGTGAAGTGGTACGTCTCCGAGTCGACAGGGAACAACATCTCCTTCAGCGGTGGCATCCACTACCGGTGGCGTGACGCAGCCCTCGTCGAACTCATAGCCGAATGGAAGTCATTCACTTTTGCACTCACCTACGATGCCAACATCTCCAAGCTCACGCCGGCTTCGAAGTCCATAGGCTCTTTCGAAATCGGCATCGTATACCGCACCAACTCCGAAAAACGCGTCAAACGCCGGGCACTGCCATGTCCGGTGATGTAGCACTCTATCGGCTATTTAAACAATCAAGCAATCAAGCAATCAAGCAATCAAGCAATCAAGCAATCAAGCAATC
>JAFSKP010000130.1 GCA_017448905.1 Bacteroidales bacterium
CGTAGAGCATGCGCTCTATGAAGTGGGCCTCGCGTGACAGCTGCACCTCGACGATGATGAACTCGCCTTTGCTGTTGCGGGCCATCACGTCGACGCGGTTGTACTTGTCGTCGGCGGCATTCTGGTTGCCCTCGCTCTCGAGGATTTCCTCTATCTTCACCTGCTCGCCGATGAGGACGGTCATGAGACCCTCCAGCACGTCGAAGTTGGCCTTGTCGCGCAGCATGCGCTTGGCGGCCCAGTCGAAACGGATGTATTTCTCGTTAATCATAGCATGATGCAAACGAGAACTTCTTTTTTTTATTGTGTTGGTTGTGGGATTTTTTTGTGGCTGTTTTGGTACGCAGGCGCCCCCGTCTGCGGAGAAAACAGCGGATGTGCTACCATGCTGCGGGTGCCTCGCCCGCGTACCAGCAGCCGCAGGCGAGGCGCTCGCGTACCAACAAGTCTTAAGTCCATTTTTTTTTGATTGGAGTGATCTGTTATCGCTCGACAATTACATCTAGGGAAAAATATTCGCTCTAGTATAATGGGAGACTGATTTTTTTCAATAAAAACACTACGAACAGCCTACAAAGTATTTATTCTACGGAGTTTTGGAGTAAAGGAGTTCTTCGCATTCTGCGAAGAGGATAACTTACAACAATATATAACAGTTGAAAAATCAGTTAATTAATCAAACTGGAGCCAAAATATTTTGCCAATTTAATAAAAAGATGTATTTTTGCAATTCAATTGAGTAAAATTACTCGGTGTATTGAGTAAAATTACTCGGTCGATTTAGTAAAGATATATATTATGTTTGAACGTGCTTATTGTAAGGTGATTAGGGAACGTTTGGAAGAGCCGAGGAAGTTTGTCCAAATAGTCACAGGTCCCCGTCAGGTAGGAAAGACGACAATGGTGAAACAGGTGCTGTCGTCACTGAAAACCCCATGGTTGATGTATTCTGCCGACGATGTGCCGACGTCGCAGCGCGAGTGGATTTCCGACTGCTGGGAGAATGCCCGCATGAAGCTCCGCTCAGGATCTATAGACAGCATGGTGCTGGTGATAGACGAGGTGCAGAAAATATCAGGATGGAGTGAAGTGGTGAAAAAGATGTGGGACGAGGACTCATTCCTGGACACCCAAATAAAGGTCCTTCTGCTAGGCTCGTCCAGAGTGTTGCTCGAGCGTGGTTTGGCTGACTCGATGGCTGGTCGCTTCGAGACCATCCGAGTGCCGCACTGGACCTATGACGAGATGCACAAGGCTTTTGGGTTTACACTAGAGCAGTTTGTGTATTTTGGAGGTTATCCGGCTGTAGCAGAATTAATCACAAACGAAGAACGATGGGCAGAATATATCCGTTCGTCCATCATCGACGCCACCATAAACAAGGACGTGCTGGTGGATGCTGTGGTCAACAAACCAGCCTTGCTGAGGCAGACCTTTGAGCTGGCCGCAGCTTATTCGGGAGAGATACTGTCGCTTACAAAGATGATTGGGCAACTGCAGGATGCCGGTAATACCACCACGCTCTCCTCCTATCTGCGACTGCTCGACGACAGCGGCCTGGTGTGTGGTCTGCAAAAATATGCTGTCGACAATAGCCGTCGCCGTGCCTCTGCACCGAAATATCAAGTGTACAACAATGCTTTGAAAAGCATTTTCTGCGAAGCATCGTTCAAAGAGGCTTTGAACGACAGAAAATTGTGGGGGCACTTGTTCGAGTCGGCCATCGGCTGCCATATCGTCAATGCTGCCTATTCTTATCGCCTAAAACCTTACTATTGGCGTGATAGCAACAATGAAGTGGACTTTGTCCTGAAATCGGGCAGCAAGATTGTCGGAATGGAAGTGAAGTCGAGCCATGAGAAATACACCCAAGGATTGACTTTGTTCCGTGAACAATTCAAGCCTCATGCCGCTTTTGTGGTTGGCTATGAGGGCATCCCTGCCAATGACTTTCTTGGCATCGACTTGCGAAGCTTGTTTGGCTAAGCTGGCGACGGCAAGTGGTTCCAAAAATGTTGTACAATTGGTAGTTGAATCTACACGGTGTCTTTTTCCCCTTCTGGGAAAATAATTTCGGCAAATGTGAGTTATTATATTTAACCATAAATAATAGTTATGCTTCGAAAAATACGTATTGTACTGGCAATCATTTTCTTTTTAGGCATCACCGCAATGTTTCTCGACTTTTCTGGGGTGCTTCACCATTATCTGGGCTGGATGGCCAAGGTACAGTTTCTGCCGGCTGTCATGGCGACGAGTTTCATCATTGTTGCTGCACTGCTGATATTGACGCTTCTGTTCGGGCGCGTGTATTGCTCGGTTGTTTGTCCGCTAGGCGTAATGCAGGATGGGTTCAACTTCGTGGCCCGCAAGGTGAAGAAGAACCGCTTCCGCTTCGTCAAGGAGAGACGGTGGCTGCGCTATTCCATCTTGGTGATATTCATTGTGCTGATGGTTGTAGGCCTGAATGGCATAGCAATACTAATAGCCCCCTATAGTGCCTACGGACGTATTGCGACAAATCTTCTTCAGCCTGTCTATCTATGGATAAACAATATTCTTGCTGGTATTGCCGAAAGGGCGGAGAGCTATAGTTTCTATCATGTCGACGTATGGATGAAGAGTGGCGTATCGCTCATTGTAGCCATAGCAACTCTTGTTGTTGTGGGTTTTCTTGCGCTCCGCCGCGGACGCACATGGTGCAACACCGTGTGTCCTGTCGGCACGGTGCTGGGACTGGTGTCGCGTTTCTCGCTTTTCCGTCCGGTCATCGACCGGGACAAATGTCGCGACTGCCATAAGTGCGAGCGCAGCTGCAAGGCGTCGTGCATCGACATTGAGAACCATAGGATTGACTATTCCCGTTGCGTGGCCTGCATGGATTGTATCGACAACTGCAAGTTCGACGCGCTGAAGCTGGAGAATACACGATTCCGTCTCAATCCAGCCAAGGAGAGCGAGGCGGTTTGCATGTACGGTTGTCCGACCGACGGGTCGCGTCGTACTTTTCTGGCCACTGCTGTTGCCGTTGCCGGAGCTGCTGCCGTCGAGGCACAAGAGAAGAAGGTGGACGGTGGTCTTGCCGCCGTGCAGGAGAAGAAGATTCCGACGCGCGACGTGCCGCTGAAACCTGCCGGTTCGTTGAGTCTGAAGAATTTCTCGACGCGTTGCACGGGCTGTCAGCTTTGTGTCAGTGAATGTCCCAACGGGGTGCTGCGGCCTTCCGACAGGCTGGAGACGCTCATGCAGCCCGAGATGTCGTTCGAGCGTGGTTTCTGCCGTCCCGAGTGTACACGTTGCGGAGAGGTCTGCCCTGCGGGTGCCATCCATCCGGTCTCAAGCGAGGAGAAGACAGACATTCATATCGGCTATGCCGTTGTGGTGCCCGACAACTGTGTGGCGTACGCCCACGGAGAGCGTTGCGGCAACTGTGCCCGCCACTGTCCGGCAGGAGCCATATTGATGGTGCAGCGCGACAAAGATGCCGACCCGGAGGCCCCCGACACCGTCATGGTGCCGTCGGTCAATGCGGATCGCTGCCTGGGCTGCGGAGCCTGCGAGTATCTCTGTCCCTCGCGCCCGTTCAGTGCCATCTATGTCAACGGCCGCGAGCAGCATGTGGTATGAGCGTCCGGAGGGCTTTTATTTTTTCTTTGACAGCGGCAGAGCTTTCACGCTTCTTTTGACAGTGTCGCCAGTCAGCGGTTGGGTCTGTGTAGGGTTGCCGGCTGGAGTGGTCCGGTCGCGGTTGTCGAAAGTCGTCATGGCTCTGTCAAGCATCTGTTCCATGGCTTTCTGGTGTCGCACGTAGTATGCAAGGCTGCTGTCGATATCGGCCTGCGTGACGTTATAGCGGCTGAGCATGGAGTCTTTCGCTGCCTTCGAGTGGAAACCAAGCGAATCCGGATAGCGTGAGGCTACGACGTAGTCGTAACTGTCGATGAGGAAATACTCGGTGAGGATGGCTGTCATTGTGGCGGTGTCGATCAGATTGTCGGGGATGTGGTCATGCCTGCAGCCCGTCAGGGCGGCGAGGCAGACGAGGCAGGTTATGATGGAGGTGCGGCGTTTCATGCAATAATGGTTAGTGGGTTGGCGTTGGATAGAAAAACCTTACAACAAGTAACGCCGGATTCTAAATCCGGCGCAATGTCCAGTGGGAGTTACAGGATTTGAACCAGTGACCCCTTGCTTGTAAGGCAAGTGCTCTAAACCAACTGAGCTAAACTCCCTCGTTTTTGGGTTTGCAAAAGTACTACTATTTTGCGAATTGACAAATTTTTTTTCTTCGTTTGTATATAGATGGATGTAAGACCTGCTGATAATTAGTTTGTTGTATGTCGAAAGGTTTCCTGTGTTTTGTCTCTATCCATCGTATCGATTTCATTTCCGGGAGTGCTTAATACCGATATTTTGCATCTCTACCAGCGACTTGTAGACGCCTCCGCTAGCCATGAGTGTGGCATGGCTGCCGGTCTCGACGATGTGGCCGTGGTCCATGACGACAATCATGTCGGCATTCTCGATTGTAGAGAGCCGGTGGGCGATGACTATTGTGGTGCGCCCTTTCATCATGTTGTCAAGGGCTGACTGGACGGCTCTTTGCGACTCGTTGTCGAGTGCCGAGGTAGCTTCGTCGAGGATCATGATGGGAGGGTCGCGGAGGATGGCGCGGGCAATGCTTATGCGTTGGCGTTGTCCGCCGCTGAGGGCGCTGCCGTGGTCGCCGACGAGGGTGTCGTAGCCTTGCGGCATCTGCATTATGAAGTCGTCGGCGGCGGCTTGCCGTGCCGCCTCGCGGATGCGTTCGGCAGGGATATTGTCGAGTCCGAAGGTGATGTTGTTGGCCACTGTGTCGTTGAAGAGTATGCAGTTTTGCGACACGACGCCGATATTGCGGCGTAGCGAATTGATGTTCATTTCTTTGATGTCGATGCCGTCGATGGTGATGCTGCCGCTGTCGGGGTCGTAGAAGCGTGGCAGGAGGTCGGCAAGGGTTGTCTTGCCGGCTCCCGAGGGACCGACGATGGCGACTTTCTTGCCCCGCGGGATGTCGAGATCCACTTCCTGCAGCACCGGGACCCGATGGCCATCCTCGCCGTCGTAGGCGAAGTTCACTCCGTGGTAGCATATCTCGTTCTTGAATTCCGGCATCATGACTGCACCGGGTTTTTCGGTGATGCGTTCGTCGGCATCCATTATTTCGAAGAGACGGCGTGCCGAGGCGCTCCCTTTCTGAAGGCTGCTGTATGCTTCGCTGATGCCGTGGATGGGTGGGATGAGGCGTGCGAAGAGTATGACGAAGAGGATGAAGACCGAGGGATGCAGTCCGCCTGCAATCACGGAGCCGCCTCCCAGCACCAGAATGAAGCCGAGGCCGAGTGTTCCAAGCACTTCCGAAAGAGGACCTCCTGCCTGACGGCGCCAAGCCACGCGCATCATTCGCTGGTTGTATTCATCGTTGGCTTTGTCGAAGAGGTTCTGGCGGTGTTGCTCGCGCCGGTAAGCTTTCACGACCTCCAGGTTGTCGAGGGTTTCCTTGTAGGTCGACATCATGTTGCCCAGCTCCTCCTGTCCTTTGATGGCATTCCGTTTCAGGCTTTTCCCTATCTTGCTGATGAGAATTATGGCTGGCGGTATCACGACAACGAAGAGCAGGAACAGCCGAGGGCTGATGAATAGGAGCGAGGCTGTGAAGACAACGACGTTGATGGGGTCTTTGACGAATGATTGGAGGGTTTTCACTACGCTCCATTCGATGTCGGTGAGGTCGCTCGAGAGTCGGCTCAGTATGTCGCCCTTGCGTCTGCCTTTGAAGTAGGAGATGGGCAGGATGGTCATTTTCAGGTAGAGGTCATCGCGCAGCCGCTGCTGGATGCCGTTGCGTATGGGGCTGAGGAAGAAGAGTCCGAGGAAGCGTGTCAGGTTGTAGAACAGTGAGCAGGCGAGATAGGCGCCCGCGAATATGATGAGGCTCTGCCAGATGCCCTGGCTTTCCTTTATCAGGTAGAGGTGGTAGAGGGCCCAGTCGGTCACTTCGGTCTGGCTGAGTCCGAACTGAGGCTCGACGGTCGGCGGGTCGCTGAAGCCGAAGAAGAGCTCCACGACCGGCACAATCATCACGAACGAGCAGAGGTTGAAGAGGATGGAGAGGATGTTGAAAAAGATGTTGAGCGCAATCTCTTTCGGGTAGAAGCGCAGATAGCGGAAGACACGGTAGATGTCGGACGAGGCTATTCTATGTCGTAGCTGGGAGTGTTTCACATCTGTGTAATTACGATTTGAGGAATGGCGAGAGCGGGATTGGCTTTGTACTCAAGACGTTCGGCCCGGAGCTGGCGTGAGAGCAGGTGGTCGTGGATGGCTTTGGCCTCCTCGACGGTGGTGGCATCGATGCGGATGTGCATGCGCGGGTGTTTGAGCATGAAGTCGGTGATGGCGTCGAGGGCTGCCGTGGCGTCTTTGGTCAAGGGCAGCAGATTGCGTCCGTTGCGTGGCAGAGGCAGTGGGTAGCGTCCCCACAGTTCGACGGCGTGCATGGCGAAGTCTGATGTACCCAGGTCGCGTTGCAGGGTTATTGCGTTGCCGCTGACGATGTGTGGCATGAAACCGTCGGCGTTGACTATTACCGTGTTGTTGCCTTTTACCGAGAGGGACAGTGCGATGATGCCCTCGTCGTCGATGACATACTGGTCGGCTTCGGTTTTCTGGCGTAGCACTTGTACGGAGCCGGAGAGTGGCTTTCCGTGGTTGTCTTTCAGCGTTGCCTTGACGATGGCCATTTCTTCGGGTTGAGCCGAGGGATAGAGCTCGAAGGTGAAGATGTCGGTGCCGCCGACGCCCTGCCATTCTGTCGACTTGTTGGCGAAGTAGCCGCGTTTGCCGTCGGCGGTGACGCCGATGCAGATGTCGTCGTCCTCGCTGTTGATGGGAAGACCGAGGTTGGTGGGCCGTTGCAGATAGGTGTCGTTGAGGTTGATGAAATAGATGTCGTATCCGCCGAAGCCTTGCCATCCGTCACTGGCGAAGTAGAGGGTTTTGCCGTCGGCATGGACGAAGGGGCATTTCTCGTTTCCGGCGGTGTTGACGGACGGACCCAGGTTCTCGGCGCGGCTCCAGTCGCCGTTGGGTAGGCGGCGGCAGTACCAGATGTCGGTGCCGCCCAGGCCGCCGGCGCGGTTGCTGGCGAAGTAGAGGTACTGGCCGTCGGGGGTGATGGAGGGTTGCGACTCCCATGTGCGTTCGCCGTTGACGTTGCGACCGGCGTTTTCGAGCTTTTGCCACTGTCCGTTACGGCGTTGGCAGCGCCAGATGTCGCAGTTGTCATAGCCTTTGTCGCGGCGCAGGATCGAATAGTACAATGTGCGGTTGTCGGCAGTCAGCGTCACGCAGCCTTCGTCGCCCTCGAGGTTGAAAGGTGCAGGGAGGGGCGAGCCGGAGTTGAAGGCGGTGTCGCGCCAGCGGCTGCTGAAGAGGCGAAGTTTGCGTTCGGCCGTTTCGCGTCCGTAGAAGCCGTTGGGGTTCTGCTCGGCGACCTTGCGGAGGTAGAACATCTCGCTGCCGTCGTGAGTGATGAAAGGCAGGTACTCATCCTCTTTTGATGATGCGCCGCGAAGGACAGTGGGGAAGAAAGGCACTTGGTTCTGCTGCGCGTCGGCCAGAAATTCAGACCAATATAGGTATGTCGAGGCCTCTTCGTAGACGGCGTCGTAGGCCGGGTTGGGTTGCTGGTTGGCGATGTCGAAGTAGCGGTTCAGTTGCTCCACTGCTTCGGGGTACTGTTTGTAGGTGTAGTACACTACGGCCATGTAGTAGTATGCCAATGCGTTGGGGTAGTCGGGGCATAGTTTGAAGAGCCGTGTGAAGTGGTTCTTGATGACGGCGGGACGTTCGCCGTTTTTGACGGCGGCGATACCCATATAGAAATAGGGGTCGGCGGCGGTGCGGTTCTTGGTCGACACTTTGCGCATCAGCGTGATGCACTGCTGGTAGCGTTTGTTGTTGTATGCCTCCACACCCTTTTCGAAGTCACTCTTGTCGCTGCCCTTGAAATGCGGGTGGCAGTCATCCTCTTGGGCCAGCAGTGTAGTTGCCGATAACAACAGGATGGACAAGAGAAGGGCGTTTTTCAGTACTTTCACGGGGTTGGAAGAATTGAGGGTTTCGTTTTTGCCGCTCTAGTGGGCGGAGCGACCTACAGAGCTTCGGGGTCTATTTCGAAGGCAGGGGCATCGTTGCATCCGCAAGTGTTGTTGCAGTGCAGGGCGCATTCCGAACAGGGTGTCAGCTCGCCGTGGAGACGTTGCTTTACCATGTCGCTCAGGCGGTTGCGGAGTGATGAGAGTTCTATCTTC
>JAFSKP010000131.1 GCA_017448905.1 Bacteroidales bacterium
CCATTCGGAAAAAAATGAAAGCACCCTCTTCATCGACCTGCCTCTCTTTCTCTATCACTTGGAAGACACCGAGTTGGATCATGGTGGATATGCTTTCTACCCATCTCTCTCCCTCCTTTTTGCCCACAAGGCCAACGAGTCGACAGTCAAAATCAACAACTGCCTCGGCTTCTGGTATGGTGATCATTATTTCAGCGCTTACGGAAGCCCTCTTTTCTGGTCTTCAAATGCCTACAGTCTACAGCATGTTCCACCCTCGTCGTCCCCTGCCGTTGATGATGTACGCAGTATCCTTTCCTACACCCTCTCTATTGAGCATGGCTTCAGGAACGACATCTCCGCCGGACTCAAGGTCGATGCGCTGCATGACCTCGACATCAATAAGAACGATTTCATCTTCAGCTTCTTCCTCATATACAACGGGCAATTCAGACTCAAATGAAATGGCTGTCGGGCTTCCGGACTTTTTCGACTATAAAAAGAGCCCGGAAAACCGGGCTCAACACACACAAATCCCTCTTATTAACCAATTCATTTCATTTTTTCACAAGCCTCAACACCCTGTCGGCCCCACCGCCGACAGCATGCAGATAATAGACTCCCGAAGCTAGCTGCGAGATGTCCAGGTCGGCAGTGCAGCCTCCGCCATGGCACGACAACGCCGTCTCTCTCAATATCTTCCCGTCTATTCCAACGAGTGTCAAAACAATTTCGCCCTCCAGGTTCCCTAACGCTACCGTGACTTTGTCGCCTGCTGGATTAGGGTATATCGCCATTGTCCCTTCGCCGTCGACACTCGGAATGCCGACCTCTTCCGCAGTATTGAAGGTCACCACCGTCCAAAGACTGATTATCTGCGCCCCACACCGCGACCTCACAGCGACGTCGTATTCTTCTCCCGGTTCAAGTGCTGCTATCGACAGACTGTTGCCAATCACGCCACTGACCAGCGTACCCATGCCCTGCGAGAAGTTGTGCTCGCCGTATTCCACATCGTAGCTCTCGGCATCACCCTCCCACCGCACCACGGCAGATGTCTCGTCGATGTCGGTTACTCGTACCCCGCTGGGCGCATCGCAGACCAGTGTTCTGAATGTCACTGTGTCGCTCCATTCCGACAACAGTAGCCCCTCACCGCATACCGAACGTACCGTTGCATTGTAGGCTACGTCATATTCCAGCGAAGTGACGTTTAGCGGATGTTGGCTCGTGGTAATCACAGTGTCGAAAACGGTATTCCAGATTCGGATCTCCGCGATGTCACTCTCGGCTGCCGACTGCCAGTCGAGAGTGACTGAAGTGTAATCCACATCGCTGTATGTCAGTGACTCGGGCACGAAGCAGAGCAATGTGTCTGTACTGAACACAACCTGTACAGGCTCCGATGCACGACCCAGGAGAGTGTCGCACACATGCTCGATACCACAGGTATACGACGTGGTAGGCGACAGGCCCGTGACGGTGACGGAGTTATTGTCTGTATACATGACAATCAATGGGATGCTGTCGTCGGCACTGCTGACTGTCAACCTGAAAAGGAGAGAGTCGCCATCGAGGGGTGCCGCCCACGACAACGACGCCCAGTTGTAGCCGACGCTGTCGACGCCCAGCGTGTCAGGAGGCAGACATGGCGGGTAGTCGAGCGTGGTGACAGTGACGGGATTGGCGGCAGGGACTGTACTACCGTCGCTGCACAAAGGCGTGACATAGATGTCGTAGCTTGTGGCAGCCGCAAGACCCGACAGGAGGTAAGGATGGCTGTTGGTGCCGTATGTGGCGCCAGTGCCGGGAGTGAAGCCTACAGGTCCGTATTCTATACTCCATGCCGTCGAGAGTCCGCGTTCTGTCCAGTCGATGGTGACGCTGTGCAGAGTGGTATCCGAGCAGACGACGTCTGCCACCGGGGCACAGGCATTGCCTGTGGTCAGCATGCCAGTGGTTGCGGCACTAGTGTCGCCGACACCACAAACGGCACGGACGCTGACATTGTAGGTGGTGCCGGGCTCAAGGCCTGTCACGGTAGCCATTTCCGTCTGGCTGTAGGCCGTCACCGTCTGGCCGCCGCCGACGGGCATGCAGTCGATGCGGAACAGGGTGCCTCCCTGCCCGTACCACTGCATGGTGGCATCAATGGAGCCACACGCGAGCAGTCGCCAACTGTCGGGGGTCTTGCAGCTTGGCGCATAATCCACCTCTATATCGTCAACACCGAAAAAGCTATAGCCGCCACTCGTGGCTGGACCGCGTAAAGCCAGATAGCGTTCCGCTCCCGAGTAGGCTGGGAAATAGCAGTGCATCTGCTCGTAGGTGTAAGGCTGGGCTACGCTCACTGTCCTGAGCGGAGTGAAAGTGGCGAGGTTGTAGGGGTCGGCCATCACTCCCACCACCAGCGAGTCCTTGTCGATCCAAAGCGAGAGTTCGAGGCTGTCGGTGGGTGCAATAAAGATGGGGAGTGCCAGATAGGAGCTGCCGCTCGGGTTGCCTGACATCATGACGAAACGGGTGCCGCTGTGTGGAGCATACAGTCCGCTGCCGCCCGCGAGGTAGGGGTCGTCATTGCCGCTCTTCCACCAGCAAGAGGGGATGCCCTCCTCGAAGCCGCAGCTGTAAGGCACCTCGGCGGGCGGACACGAGGTGGTGACATTCATCGTAAACGGTATGCCATAGTTCTCGCTGCCGCATACCGATATGATTTCTACCGGATATGACGTCAGCGGCTGAAGCCCGTCGATGGTGATTTCAGGAGTGACGACGAGGGTGTCGACATCGCCGTAACGAACCTCCCACATCGACTCGTCGCCCGCCGGACTCCATGAGAGCTCTACGCGGTTATGGAATGCGTGGGTGACGATATTCACCGGCTGGTGGCACAGGTTGTTGCCGCCCAAAATCATGTTGTCGACAAAGACCGACTTCGAGTTCATATAGTCCGTAGGCTGGCCTACTTCCGAAAGGTGCAGGGCCACGTAGCGTCCCGTGCCGCTATAGGCCGCCAGCGAGAGTTCATAGTCTTCAAAGTAATCATGGCGGATGAATGTGGAATCGACAGCCACGAAGGTCGAGTAGTCGTATGGGTCGCTCATCACGCCAAGCACGAAACGCGGGTTGCCGATGTAGTTGTTGCGCTTGGCCTTGAAGTAGAGCCTCAGGCTGTCCATAGTGCTGACATCCTCCGCCACGGGAGGCAGGACTATGGTCTGCTTCTCGGAAAGCGAGGACCACAACCATCGCAGACACAAACTGCCGTTGAGCCCATAGTCGTCGAGCCGCGGGTAAAGCTGATAGTTGTAGAGGTCGGCGGTGTCGTAGGTACAGAAACGGTTCCAGCAGTTGACCAGCGGGCAGGTGCGGTCGTATATGTCGTAGAACATGTCGTCGAAGTCGTTGTAGTAGGGCAACCGACGGATGCTGTCGCAAAGGGTGGTGGCGGAGATGGTGTATGCCTGGTCGTCGTAGTGTTGGTGAGGCTGCATCGGCGTGGTGTCGCACATGTTTCTTACACTCAGCGTGTAGTCTGTACCCATCTCAAGGCCTGTGAATGATGCTGTGGTCGCTGTCGTCATGACCGTCTGGCTGGCGAGTACGCCAGCGTGGACGGCATGTGCCCCCGACTGGGGTGATTTCAATGCACACGTCGCACGCCACTGTGCCGCACTGTCGCCCTCCCAGTTGAGCGTCGCACTGTTTGCACCCATAGTGACGGCAACCTCCGACGGCTGCGGGCAGAGCACCCTGTAGACACTCACATTGTCGATGGCGACCGAATAATTGGGATTATATCCTTGGTGCCAATGGAATGCCAGGTTGTAGTAGCCCGGGCGACTGATATGCACCTGCTGCTTTTGCCTGTGCCAGTAGTAGTCGCCGCCAAGAATCTTGTTGCTGTCCAAACCGATGAGGTTATTGTCATAGAAGCCATATCCTTGTAAATTGGTGCCAGGCGTAAGGCTGTACGACGAGAGGCTCAGCGTGGCACGCATATAGCGGAGCACTCCGCTCTGCGGAATCCGCCAGTCGAAACAGACCAGATAGTCGCCGGTGTCGAAATGGATGGTCCTCATGGCGAAGGTGTGTGACGACGAACCGGCACCGTTGTTGTGAGTGCCGCCGTCGCCGCTGACATAGAGGCTTTGGCTCCCCTGGGGACTGTTGTTGATGGCGCTGCCGACAACCCACATGGCAGGCTCGTTGCCGTTGACGAGCAGCCATTTCGCCGCCTCGGTGTCGTCCTCGAAGTCGCAGTGGTAGTGCAGCTCCGTCACTGGGGCCACTGTGAGTGTATTGACGGCTATGCTGCGGAATTCGCTCGTGTCGGCACAGAGCGATGCGACGCTGAAGGTGTAGAGGCTGTCAGCTTCCAGACCTCCGATAGAGAACGACGTGGTGGTCATGGTCGCCGACGTGTCGCCCCACCGCACAAGCCAGAGGCTGTCGCCATCATCCCAGTCGCCAATGGCGAAAGGACTTGTGGTTGCCCACTGCAGGTCGGCGTCGTCCGTTCCCACCGATGCCGTCAGGTCGTAGACATGACGACAGGGAGGTATCTGCATCAGCGTTATCTCCTGCATGTATGCGCCTCGCCATGACACACTGTCGGTCACAAAACGGATAGCCACGTATGTTCCGCTGCCGCTGTAGGCCGCCAGCGAGACCTCATAAGTCATGCTGTTCCAGTAGTCGCTGTACGAGAACTCCTCCACCATCTCGAAGGTGCTGCTGTCCGTCGGGTCGCTCATCACGCCTACCTGAAAATGAGGCACTCCGAAACCGCCCTGAAGGCGCATAACGAGCTGCAGACTGTTGACAGGCGTAAGCGAAGTGTCCACCTGCGGCAAGGCGACACACTGGAACTCGTCGGCGACGTTGCCGGCATACCAGAAAAGGTCGTTGCCGCTTTCGAAATTCGACGTCACGATGTGCGGAAATGTAGCCATAAATGCACTCGTCGTCGGGTCGAGGCTGTTGACTCGTGTCCAGCAGTCGAACAAGTAGCTGGTGTTGAGCATAGTGTCGGCAACGCCGTCGAAGTCTTCATGTAGCGGAAGAGTTATAGGACTGCATCCCGAGCTGTCCGTCGACTGTTGTGCCGACACACTGTCTGCAACCGTAACCATAAAGCCAATCAGGATGGCAGTACCGAACATTTTTGCAACATGCAAAATCCTTTTTTCTGAAGAATAATACTGTTCCATTTTTTTGTTTTTTTTCCAATATAGTGTCGCTTATCCCAGAAAAAAGTTGAATCAAAAAACAAAAAAATTAACAATACATGACAAACAAGACAGGTCAATCGAGTAGGAGGAAAATGAAATAGTTTCCCTCCTATTTCATTTTCCTCCTACTCGATTTCCATTCATTTTTATTATAACGCCATTTTTTCTCCTTCTTCCGTTCCCCGCGATGCCATCGCGTCTCCTCCTTCATAAAAAGCCACCGTGCGCGGAGCGTCAGCCCCGCGTTCTCCCCCCCCTACGTCCCTTGTCCTGGCATTCCATGCCCGCCTGCCTCCGCCCCAACGGCTTGTCCCGTGCGGGATGGGGGGACTATTGTTTGGCTACTCTTGAAAGGTATTCGTAGTAGCCGAACAGGAGAGCTGAAATGGCAAACGTCACCGCAAGGAATGCAACGGTGTTCCCGCAGACAAGGAAGAGCACAATGCTTCCGACGACGAGCAGCGTCACAGGCGCGAGTAGCCACCGACGGCCAAACCGGTACTGCGTCTTGTTGCCACGGGCATTGACCATCACGGTGACATAATAGAGCCACAGCGCCGAGGCAATCATCGCGGCAAGAAATGTATGGTTCACCGAGGTCTTGTCAGCCAGCTAAGCACATGACAATTTTTCAAAATATTGAAAATCAGTTTTTATATAGTTGTTAAATAGATAGGCGGCGATGAGTTCAAGTCCATATTTCAGGAAAGACTTGGCCTTGCGTCCATTTTTGAGGGTTCTGATGGGACGGA
>JAFSKP010000132.1 GCA_017448905.1 Bacteroidales bacterium
ATTCACACATTCAAGCATTATTGTCGCGTAGCACTCACGCATTCAAGCATTCACACATTCAAGCATTATTGTCGCGTAGCACTCACGCATTCAAGCATTCACACATTCAAGCATTATTGTCGCGAAGCACACGTGCATTTACGCATTCAAGCATTCAAGCACTCAAACACTTCGCTAACGATTTTTTTTTTTCATTATTGTATAATAATGTTAAACATTAGTCGTTAAAGAAACAAAAATACAGAAACAAGTAAAGCAACTTAACGATGAAACGCATCATGATGCTATGCCTCCTCCTCACGGTGTCGGCCGTGGGGCTTATGGCGCAAAGGGGGGAACACCCCACCGACCGTCTTTTCAGTGAGGCAACAGACCTTTTCCGCAAAGAGAAATATGCTGTAGCACAGCATCTCTTCGACAAAATCGTCCGCATGCCGGATGTCTCCGACGATGTCGTCGCCGAAGCCACCTACTACGCCGCCGTATGCTCCGAGCAGTTGCGCAACGACGACGCATTGTTCCGCATTCGCGAGTTCATGAGGCTCTATCCCGAGCACCAGAAATCCAACATGGCCCAGTTCGTTCTGGGCAACGTCTATTTCGAAAAAGGCGACTACAACGCCGCCCTGCGCGAATACCTCAAAGTCGAGCCGTCCGAGGTGGAGTTCAACCACCGTAGCGAATACGACTACCGGACCGGCTTCTCCTATTTCCAGATCGGCGACAAGGAGAACGCCAAGAAATACTTCAAACGCGTCAGCGACGGCAAGTCCTACTACCGCAATGCCGCCACCTACTACTATGCCGACATCCTTTTCTCGTCCAAGCAATACGAGTCGGCTGACAAGGAATTCGTCAAGATAGAAAAAGACAAAGCCCTCAAAAAACTGGTTCCCGTCTACCGTTTCTACATCAAATACTACCTCGGCTACGAAGACGAGGTGCTGCGCATGGCCCCCGACCTGCTGGCCGACCCCAACCTCGTGCTGCGCGACGAGGTGGAACGCATCGTCGGCGACGTCCTCTTCAACCGCGGCGAATACAGCAAAGCACTCCAGTACTACACCCTCTCCAAATCAGATGCCAAACCCACGACCAACACCAAACAGGCTTCCTCTGTCGACTACCCCATGGGCTACTGCTACTACATGCTCGGCCAGTATGACTCCGCCGCACTCCACCTCGCCTCTTTCGTAGGCAAGGACGACTCCACAGCACAGAACGCCCTCTTCACCCTCGGCGACACCTACATCAAGCTTGGACGCAAGCACGATGCTCGCACCGCATTCAAAAGCGCCTCCGACATGCGCCACAACACCGACATCCAGGAAGAAGCTGCCTTCAACTACGCCAAGCTCTCCTGCGAACTCAACCCCAACGCCTACAACGAGTCCATCCGCTCGTTCGAGAACTACCTCAAACGCTACCCTAATACCAAACGCAAGTCCGAAATCCAGCAAATCCTCACCTCCCTCTACTGCACCACGAAAAACTACAAGGATGCCCTCGCCCTCATCGAGAAAAACAAGAAAGAACTCCTCAAAGACGCCACCATGCGCCAGGCTTACCAGCGTATCCTCGTCAACCGCGGCATCGACCTCATCAACGAACGCAACCTGCAACAGGCATCCATCTGCTTCGACAGCGCCGTGGCCGTCAACGCCAAACCCGCCGTCACCACCGACGCCCTCTACCTCTCCGCCGAAGCACAATACCGCCTCGCAAACTATCCCCGCGCTCAGAAACTCCTCGACCGCTTCTTTACCTCCTCGAGCCGCAAAAGCTCCGAATTCTACCCCCAGGCTCTCTACACCGCCGGATATGTCTTCATGCGCCGCAAGATGTACGACCGCGCCGAAGAGAAATTCTCCGAATTCCTCCAGACTGCTTCCTCCGACACCGACCGCAGACAGCTCCTCGACGCCTACAACCGCATGGGCGACTGCCTCTATGTCGCCAAAAACTTCGACGGCGCCATTGGATACTACGACCGCGTCATCAACGCGGGCGGCCAGGATGCCGACTATGCCACCTACCAGAAAGCCCTCTGCTATGGCGCTCAAGGCAAAAACATCGAGAAACTCAACAGCCTCAACTATATTTTCGAGAAATTCTCCAACTCACCCCTCTCGCCCAAGGCCATGTTCGAAATCGCCAACACCTATCTCATCTGCGACAACAACGAGATGGCCCTCCTTTACTACAACAACTTCATTAAGAAATACTCCCAAAGCAGCTTCGTTCCGCAAGCACTCCTCAACGTCGGCCTCATCTACTACAACACCGACCGTAACGACAAAGCCCTCGAGACGTTCGACATCCTGCTCTCCCGCTACCAGGGCAGCGACGAAGCACGCGACGCCCTCATGGCTGTGAAGAACATCTACATAGAGCAAGACCGCGCCGAAGACTATTTCGCCTACGTCACCCGCACCACCAAGTCGTCCGTCTCCGCCGTGGAACAGGACTCCACTCTCTTCCTCGCAGCAGAAAACCGCTATTTCGCCGGCAACTACGACAATGCCATCGCCGGCCTCTCCAACTACATACAGAAATTCCCTCACGGCCTCTTCGTCCTCAAAGCTCACTATTACCTCGCCGACGCTCTGACCCGCACCAACCAGCCCGACAAGGCCCTCAGCCACTACGAGTGGGTGGCCGAACGCGGCAACAACGCCTATACCGAGACCTGCCTCTACCAGGCTGCAACAACCTATTACGCCCAAAAGAACTACCGCAAAGCACTCGACTTCTATGTCCCACTCGTCATGGTGTCGTCAACCGACGCCTCGCGCCTCCAAGCACGCATGGGCATTCTCCACTGCTGGTATCAGCTGAAAGACACTGCCAATGTGGCCATTTCGGCTCTCGAACTCTCGTCCGAACCCAAAGCCTCGCAAGAACAGAAAGACGAAGCCGCCATCCTGAAGGCTCGCTCATACTACTATGCCGGCAACTTGACCAAGGCTTTCGACGCCTACGCTGCACTCACCTCCTCAACCAACGGCGAATACATGGGCGAGGCCGCCTTCCGCCGTGCCAGCATCCTGACAGCACAGAACAACCTCGACCAGGCCGAAGTCATCATCGAAGATGTCGTCAACAACCCCGGAAGCGACTACTGGCTGGCAAAAACTTTCATCCTCTGGGCCGACATCTTCCACCAGCGCGGCAACGACCTCCAAGCCCGCCAAACCCTCCAGAGCATCATCGACAACTATGAAATCCAAAACGATGCCGACGAAGAGGTTGTCATGGAAGCCCGCCAACACATGCAGTCGCTCGGCAGCAAGAACCAGGACGACTCCGATGCCTCACACCAAGACAACGACGGCCCCACCATCCAAATCGACCCCGAGGAATAAGATTCTCAACGAATAACTTTGCAGTCATGAAAAACCCAAGATACATCATCGCTTTTGCAGCATTCACCTTTGTCAGTTTTCATTTCCCGAACCTTCAGGCCCAGACCGACTCCACCAAGTCGGTATACAACGAGTCTGTCATCGTCGTGGGCGACTACAACCCAGTCCTCGACGGCGTTACCGAGAAAGTCAATGTGGCTCCAGCCGTAACCGCCACCACCAGCGAAAACGCCATGCCATCTTTCAGCTACAGCATAACCCCACGCCGTATGAGCTCCCTGTCCTCCACGACAGGCATCAAGGCGGCAAAAATAACAGCATCGCCCTCGCGTCTCTACAACAACTACATGCGCTTCGGAATCGGCCACGACTTCGCCGCGCCACTTGACTTCACCCCTCTGGCGGACCTCTACTACACCTCCACCCGTCACGACAACTACGCCCTCGGCGCCCGCCTCTTCCACCAGACCGACGTCACCACCTTCGGCAAAAAAGACGACAACAAGCCCTCGCCCGACCACTACGGTCGTACCCGTCAAAGCATCTCTCGCATCGACCTCTTCGGCAAGTACATACTGAACAAGAACCATGTCTTCTCAGCCGACATCGCCTTCGACCGCGAATATGGACGCTACTACGGCTTCTCCGACTCTATGCTTTTTGACCATCTGGCCCTCTACCGCGACAAGCTGAAAAACTATCAATACAAGTTCGCCTACAACAACGTGGCTCTCAACCTCGGCGCCAAGAGCCTTAACACCGATGAAGGAAAACTGGGCTACGAAGCCAACATCGGATTGGCCGACCTGTGGTGCCTCAACGATGCCAACCAGCTCTCCATGGACCTCGATGCCAATGTGCATTACGGCTTCCCCATGTTCCGCCAGTACAAGGCTATAGCCTACCTGCAAACCAAATGGAACGGCTTCAGGCAGAAATACAAAACCCCCGCCTTCGCCAGCGGCCTGCCACTGGGCTATGACTCATCTGTTCCGCTGCCCGACACTGTCGACGACGGACGCACCCTCTTCACCATCGGCCCTTACGTGGATTTCCTCCTGAAAGACATCAAATTCCACGTAGGCTTCGCCATCGGCGTCAACGGCTACGACACCTCAAGCTCGCACGCCAACTTCTTCCCCGACATCGCACTGGCCAAGTCTTTCTACGGCAACACCATGAGCCTCACCATCGGCCTCCGCGGCGACTTCAAGGCCAACGACTGGAACAACATCCGACTCCTCAACCCATACGTCGAACCGGCGCCACTCTCCATGGCCACAGTCACCAACGACCTCTACGCCCATTTCCGCATCAACTTCTCCAAACGTCTGATGCTCAATGTCAACGCCGACAACAAGTTCAACAAGAACAACATGTATTTCGAACTCAACAAGAACTATGTGCTGAACAACGTCTTCACTCCTTACTATGTGGACGACAACACCATACACCTTGGCATCGACTTCACTTTCGTCAACGACGAGATGATTTCGCTGACTCTCGGCATCGACTACAACGACAGCTATAACGTGCCGGAGAACGTTCCCATGCTCTACGACATCAACTTCACGTCGCATCTCGACGCCGTCGTCAACTACAAGAACAAGTGGTTCTTCACTCTCAACACCCGTTTCTTTGGCCGCTGCGACGCCGACTACAGATACAACAGCCCTTCGGGCGTCTATGAGATTACAACCACACTCCCGGCCCGCTTCGGCATTGCCCTCGCCGCCGAATATGTGCATAGCCGCGCCCTCTCGTTCTTCGCCAAGCTTGACAATATGACCTTCCAACGCTACTACCTCTGGGCCAACTACCCAGCCTCCCGCTTCGACGCCATGCTGGGCCTGACCTACACCTTCCCCAAACAATGAACTATCAAGAAACCATCAACTTCCTCTTCCAGGCTCTCCCTGCCTACCACCGCGTCGGCGCCGCAGCCTACAAAGTGGGACTCGACAACGCTGAAGCCATGATGCGCCATCTCGGGAACCCCGAGCAGGGCTTCCGCTCCATCCACGTGGCCGGTACCAACGGCAAGGGCAGCGTGTCGCACTTCTTGGCCTCCATCCTCCAGCATGCCGGCCTCAAAGTGGGTCTCTATACGTCGCCTCACCTCGTCGACTTCCGCGAACGCATCCGCATCAACGGCAGGATGATTCCTGAAGACCTGGTCGTTCGCTTCGTCGACACTCACCATTCCTTCCTTGTGAGACAAAAGCTCTCTTTCTTCGAAATGACCATGGGCTTGGCTTTCGACTACTTCCGCAACGAGAGAGTAGACATCGCCGTCATCGAGGTGGGCATGGGTGGCAGGCTCGACTCGACGAATGTCATCACTCCTCTGCTTGAAATCATCACCAACATCGGTTTTGACCATACACAGTTCCTGGGCGACACGCTGGAAAAGATTGCAGCCGAAAAAGCGGGCATCATGAAACAAGGTGTCCCCGTGGTCATCGGACAGACACAGCCCGAGACTGCCTCTCTCTTCAACGCTAAAGCCCGGGAGCAACAGGCTCCTATCTTCTTTGCCGACCAGCACTATCGCGTCGTTGAGAAAGAGGACGACGGCCTCGACATGTATGCTGACATCTACCGCGACAACAGCCTTTACATCAGTGCACTGCATTCACCCATGGACGGCATCTACCAACGCAAGAACATCGCCACGGTCTGCGCCGCTTTCGACAAGCTCAAGGAACTCTATTTCCCTCAACTCACACTGCAGCACTTCATGCTCGGCATTGAGAATGTCATTCGCACCACAGGTCTGCACGGTCGCTGGGAAAGGGTGGGGGAGAACCCCCTAACCATCGCCGAAACGGCTCACAACGCCGACGGCGTCGCTGCTCTCGTCGAAAAGCTCAAACTCATGCACTACCGTAGCCTTCACATCATCTACGGCTGTGTCAACGACAAGGACTTCCCGTCGATTCTCGCCATGATGCCTGCCGACGCCGCCTACTATTACACACAGCCCTCTGTGGAACGTGGCCTTGATGTGAATATCCTCTCCGAAAAGGCTGCTTCCCTCGGCAAGCCAGGTCCGGCATTTCCCGACGTCATCAGCGCACTCGACCACGCCCGCAGCACGGCCCGCCACGACGACCTCGTCATCGTCACCGGCAGCATATTCCTTATCGCCGACCTTTTTGCCCACACTTCATAACCACCCCCACTATGAAGAAACTGTTCGTATTCATAACGCTCTCAATCCTCCTCTCCTCTGCCAACGCCCAGTCGCACAAGAATATAACCATCAAAGGCACTGCACTCAACGGGCAGGGACGCAAGGTGGAACTGCTCCGCGTTGCAGACCAGATTTCGCAATTGGAGAAAACTCTCGACACCTGCCTCATTGGCGATGACCGACACTTCGACCTGCGTTGCTGGTCCAACTACCCCATGCTGGTGACCATGCAGATCGAGAACTACTCGCAGTCGTTCTATGTAGAACCCGGCAAAGACTATGAGGTCGTCATCCCCTCGTTCAACTGGAACATCGACGAATCCCGCAACATATTCCTCGCTCCCGAAACCCTCCCCGTGGTTTTCACCAACACCGCTCCCGACGACATCAACATCCTTATCGACAGCATTGACCGCGTGATAGCCTCATTCATCGAAAACAACTACTTCTATTTCGACCAGAAGTTCAAACCCTCTCCCTACTACTTCGACAGCCTGGTGGCTACTGTGAACCGCCTTTGCCCCGACTCCGGCAACGACTTCGTCGACCGCTACAAACTCTTTCAGCTGGCATCAACCAAGTATTCACTCAAGTTTGCCAGCCGCAAAGGAATGATAAACACCTACATCAAAAACAACCCCATACTCTACCACGACGAGAACTACATGGCCCTCTTCGCCACCCTCTACGCCAACAGCATTTCCAAAGGCCTCAAGGGCATACCTGTCCATCGCCTCGCCCACTGGGTCTACAACCTCGACCTCGACACCTATATCGACTCCATAGGCACCGACCCACTTCTGCGACACGAGCAAGTACGTGAACTGGCGGCCCTGCAAGCCCTGCAGGAGTCTTATTACAACTTCCGCTACTACGACGCTGACATGGTGGTCAAGATGATAGAGAAACTGGCACAACGCACCAAGTTCGCCGAACACCGCACCATCGCCAACAACATCCTCGAAAACCTCCATAAGTCCGACAATGAGAAAGTTCAAGAGAGAAACCTCGACTTCTCACTTCCCGATGTCGACAAAAAAATGATGTCGCTCAACAGCCTGAAAGGCAAATGGATCTACATCGCCTTCGTCAGGGTCAGCGACCCCTTCTCTGTGTCGGAGGTCGAAACCATGGCCCATTTCCACAACAACAACTCCGACGACGTGGTCTTTGTCACCATCGACTGCGACCGCGAGTTCCAAAAAATGTTCCACTTCCTAAAGAACTCACGACATGGCGCAAAGTACGACTGGCCTTGGCTCCACTTCAACGGCAACTACGACCTGCTCCGCCATTTCCAGATTACTGCCTATCCTTGGTTTGTTCTCATCAACCCCGACGGTAAGATTGCCTACGACATCACACCCGCCCCAAGCAGCGGTTTCCTCGTCTCGCCACCATGGAGCAAGCCCGACAACGACGAAACCCCCAAAAGCCACCTGTTCAAAAACTGAAAAGACACACTCTTATATCCAAGCAATCAAACAATCAAACAATCAAGCAATAACAATGGTTTACAACACACTCAAATCCACAATATCCAAAGCTCTTAAGGACATTTACAATATCGAAGCAAGCACAGAGAAAATCGACCTCCAGAAAACACGGAAAGAGTTCAAGGGCGACTATACCGTCGTCGTCTTCCCCTACGTCAAGCAGGCCCGCAAGTCTCCTGAGATGGTTGCCAACGAGCTCGGCCACTTCGTTAAGGATAACCTCAACGACGTCAAGGACTTCAACGTCATCAAGGGGTTCCTCAATTTCGAAATCAGCGATACCTACTGGTCCTGCTTCGCCGACAACATAGCCACCGACGGCCACTTCGGGATGAAGCCCGTCGACGACACCTCTGCTCCCACCGTCGTCGAATACTCGTCGCCCAACACCAACAAGCCCCTCCACCTCGGCCACATCCGCAACAACCTACTCGGATGGTCAGTATCGCAGCTGCTCACCGCCAATGGCTGCAATGTCAAGAAAGTGAACCTCGTCAACGACCGCGGCATCCACATCTGCAAGTCGATGCTGGCGTGGCTGCGCTACGGCAACGGCGAAACCCCCGAGTCGTCGGGCATGAAAGGCGACCACCTCGTGGGGAAATACTACGTCGAATTCGACAAACATTACAAGGACGAAGTCAAGGAACTCACATCCAAAGGCATGGACGAGGAACAAGCCAAACGCGAGGCTCCTCTCATGGTCGAAGCTCAGCAGATGCTCAAACGCTGGGAGGATGGCGACAAGGAGATACGCTCCCTGTGGGAGACGATGAACAGCTGGGTCTATGCAGGCTTCGACGAGACATACCGCAAGATGGGCGTAAGCTTCGACAAGATATACTATGAGTCGAACACATACCTGCTTGGCAAAGAATTGGTTCAAAAGGGGCTCGACTTGGGTGTACTCTATCGCAAGGAGGATGGCTCCGTATGGTGCGACCTCACCGATGCCGGCCTCGACCACAAGCTGTTGCTGCGCAAGGACGGCACATCGGTCTACATGACACAGGACCTCGGCACTGCATTGCTGCGCCACAACGACTTCGGAGCAGACCGCCTCATCTACGTCGTCGGCAACGAACAGGACTACCACTTCCAGGTGCTCAAAATCGTTCTCGGCCGCCTGGGGTACGAATGGGCCGACAAGGTCTACCACCTCTCATACGGCATGGTCGAGCTGCCTAACGGCAAGATGAAGTCCCGCGAAGGTACCGTCGTCGATGCCGACGACCTCATTGCACAGATGGAAAAAACCGCCGAGGAGATGTGTGGCCAACGCGGCAAGAGCGACGACATGGAGCCTCAAGAACTCCAACAGCTATACCACATTTTAGCCCTCGGCGCACTTAAATACTTCATCCTTAAGGTTGACCCCACCAAGACCATGCTCTTCAACCCCGAAGAGAGCATCGACTTCAACGGCAATACCGGTCCTTTCATCCAGTATACATACGCACGTATCCGCTCCATCGTACGCAAGGCGGTAGGAGAGAAGGGGCTCGACATCAACGCCAGCGCCACTGTCGAAGCATTGGGCGACAAGGAACGCGAGGTCATCAAACTGCTGCACGAGATGCCCTCCACCGTCGACCAGGCCGCCGCATCATACAGCCCCGCCATGGTTGCCAACTACACATACGAACTTGCCAAAGCCTTCAACAGCTTCTACCAGGATACTCCCATCCTGCGCGAAAGCAACCCCGCAAGGATGCTCTTCCTCATCCGCCTCTGCAACGCCGTATCTCTCGCCATCAAGAACATGATGAACATCCTTGGCATCGATGTCCCGGAAAGAATGTGATACATGATGAACATCCTTGGCATCGATGTCCCGGAAAGAATGTGATTGAATGTTGATAACCGATAACCGATAACCAATAACCAGAATTAAAGGATTAAGTTATTACAATAATCATAGTTATTTTACCGATAATGAGCGAGAGAAAATCTTTAAACCTTAAACCTTAAACCTTAAACCTTAAACCTTAAACCTTAAACTGTAAACCTTAAACTGTAAACCTTAAACTGTAAACCTTAAACTGTAAACCTTAAACCTTAAACCTTAAACTGTAAACCTTAAACTGTAAACCTTAAACCTTAAACCTTAAACCTTAAACCTTAAACCTTAAA
>JAFSKP010000018.1 GCA_017448905.1 Bacteroidales bacterium
CGACCAGTTGCCCTCCACACCTTCCTCGCAGACGGCCTTCACGGCTACAGAGTAGTCGTAGTTGGCACGCAGGCCTGTGATGGTGTAGGAGGTGGCGTTCTCGACGGTGACAGAGGTACCGTCACCTGTATTGAAGTGGTAGTCGCCGTACTCGACAACGTACTTGCTGGCACCTGTCGAAGTCCAGCTGACCGTGGCGCTGTTGGTCGTGGTGTCGCTGACGGTGACGCCGGTGACACGCTCGCAGCTGTCGGTGGTGAACTGGATGGTGTTGCTGTACTCGCTCTCCGCGGCACCGCCTCCGCAGATGGCCTTGACAGCGGCGCTGTAGCCGGTCTTGGCAGCGAGGCCGGTGACGGTGAACGGGTTGCCGGTGGCGGAGTAGCTGGTGTCGAACGAGCTGTTCCACACGTGGATCTCCCACTGGCTCTGGTTCTCGGCGGCATCCCAGGCAAGGGTTGCTATGGTGTAGCCGTGGTTGGTGGTACGCAAGTTCTCGGGATCGAAGCAGGGCAGGCTGTCGGTGACGAAGGAGATTTCGACCCATTCGCTGGCATCGCCCTCTTCGCAGATGGCGCGGAGATGGAACATGTATTCGGTTGCCGGAGTCAGACCAGAGACAGCATACGTGCCGGTGTTGGCTACACGGTTGGCTTCAGGATAGCTGGCGTCGATGACGGCCTTGATGGCGTACTCGACGGTGTCGGCGTCTGTGCTCCAAGAGAGTGTCGCGCTCTGGTAGTCGTTGACGGTAGCTGCAAGGGCTGTAGGCTCTGCACAGCCGGCACCACAGGCGAGGAACATCAGGTCGCCAACAAGGTCGAGAGTGTAACCGTCCGTGACGGTGCTGATGTCGTAGGCATTGTTGTCATTATAGACATAGCGTGTCTTGGCAGCAGTGGTCTCGTGGGCGCTGAAAGAAGGCGACGAGGCCCATGTGCCATTGATGCGGTTGATGGCGACAAGGACATTGCTGTGACCGTCCCAAGTGAAAGCGGTGTCGAGGTCATGATACTGCCAGTCAGTATCTGTGAAACTGAAGTTGGCATCGGTGATGACCGTATCGAAAGGAGTGGTCGCGCTGGGCATGATGAAGCCGGCGGAGAGGTCGTTCTCGCTGACATTGGCCATATAGACATTCATGCCGCCAAACTCGGCACTGCCGGCAGTGACGCTGACAGGCAGGAACGCCATAGTGGTTATCTGCATGCCGTCGAAGGCTGCCATCTGGGCCGAGTCGATGATGGTCTGCACGTAGCTGTAGTTCCATGTGCTGAATCCGATAGGAGCATAATTGGTCGTCGTGGGAGTCATATCGCTGCTGAAACTTGAGGCAACGGTTGCTCCCGAGCAGCGTGTGGTGAAGTCGGCGGTGTCGCTGACAGCTGTGACGCTGCCGCCGCAGACTAGCTCAACGCAGACGCGGTAGCCGGTCTCGGCCTGCAGACCTCCGAAGGCGAAGGGCGAAGTGACATTCGTGTAGGTGCCTAAAACACTGTTGTCGGCATTGAGGACGGTGACATTGTATGTAGCACCGTTGTTGATACCCAGGCCGGGAGTCCAGCTGACCGTTGCGCTGTCGTCGGTGATGCTGGCGCCAGAGACGGCGATGTCAGCAAAATCCACCGAGCAGTCGGGCATGCGCATCACGGTGATGTCGTCGATGTAGATGCTGCCACTATATGACGCTGTGCTGGTGTAGCGGATGGCGAGATGGAAGGTGCTGTCGGTGCTTGTCAGGCTGTTGGTCTGGAAGCCGTATTCGGTCGAAGTGTAAGTCGTTGCCGGGACAGTGAGCAGCGGGATGAAGGTGCTGGTGTCGGTGGGGTCGGTCATGAGGCCAGCCTCGAAACCGTAGCTGCCGCTGCCATACACCCAGAAGCTGACATAAAGGCTGTTCATGGCTTCGCCGGTAAGGACGGGCGAGATAGCCATGGTGTTGTTGGTCGATGTACCATACATCACAAGGCTCTTGGTACCTGTGTGTGCATAGTAGTAGTAATCGTATACGTAGGGCGAGAGGTTACCGCTGGAGTTGGGGTATTGGTCTACGAATGTCCAGCAGTTGGGAGTGCCATAGTTGGCAGCGTTCTCGAAGCTCTCGTTCCAAGGCAGAGCTTGGGGAGTACATACCGTGGTGAAAGAGGCATGCTGTAGGAGGCTGCTGTCAGTGGTGCAGTTGCCCTGGACGTCGACATAGTATGTCACGCCGGCGTTGAGACCCGTGAGGGTGACAGTGGTGCCGCTGACGACGATGGCTGTGTCGTCATAGAGGACGGTGTAGTTGTTGGCACCGGTGTTGGGCCAGCTGAGGGTTGCACTGTTGTCGGTGACGTTGGTGACAACGACGCTGTCGGGACGGTGGCAGTTCGGGATAGTCTGCACGTAAACATCCTGCAGATAGATATAGCCATAGCCATAACCCGAAGGAGGTACACTCTGAAATGCCACATAGACGGTGTCGGCAGAGGTGAGCGACGAGATACTTTCGGTAGTGAACTCATATTCTGCCAAATCCGCACTTGTGATGTTGACGACAGGAATATAGGTGGCGGGGTTTGCGGGGTCGGTCATCACACCGGCGGTGAGCGTCGTGCTGTTGTACGAATAGCTGGATGCATTGAAGCGGACATAGATGTTGTTGCCGGCGGCAGGTATGCGCGGGGTGGCAGCCATACAGGAAGTGCCGCTGCTACCGTAAATAGCGATATCGCCATCGTTGGTCGGGTAAACAGTACCGTAATATTCGTATGTCTGCGGAGAATACCAGCAGAGCGGCATAGTATATGTCGATGCGCTCGGATCATTGGCGGCAACAAAAGACCAAGGCAGCGTTATCTCGTCACAGGCGGTGACGAAGGTCGTGTAGGTAGCGGCGGCGGTGTCGGAGCCGCAGATGCTGCTGACCATCACAGTGTAGCTTGTGGCAGCCTGAAGTCCGGTGATAGTGAAAGGTACAGTGGTGATTACGGTGTCAACCAGCATGGCCACGGCGCTGTTGACAGTGACGATATAGCCGGTCGACATTCCGTTGGTATTCCAGCTGAGTGATGCGCTGCTGGTGGTGATATTGCTGACATTGATGGTGGTAGGAGTGATACATGCCGGGCAGCTCACGGTGTCGGTCATACCGACAAAGCCTTCGCCTGCGGCGCTGCCGGCATAGAGAGTGTCGCCAGCAAGGCTGAGGATGTGGAAACTGGTCTCTGTAATAAAGCTTCCAGCTATCCAGCGGATTTCAATCGAGTCGCCCTCGCAGACACCGATGTTGGCGGTGGCGTAGGCTCCCGTAGTGAGCGTCGAACCACCCTTGAAGCCGCCGTTCTGGTACAGGGCTATCTCGTTGCCGTTCCAGCCGTCACCGTAGCTGTCGATCATCTCGACGATGACGTTGCATGAGTTGCCGCCGCAAGCGGTGGAGGCATTGACGTAGGTGTAGGTACTCGTGTCGTCGCCGCCGCAAATAGTGGCAACACCGACGGTGTGGCCGCTGTTGGGGGACAGGTTGTAGATTGTGTATGAGTTGGTAGTGGCAACATCGACAACAACACCGTTGACGGAGATAGCCCACTCATCGTCGTCCTCGCTGTTGGGGGTCCAAGTCACGGTGACGCTCGCGTCGGTGGCGAGGCTGTCGACAGCAACGACCTCCAGGACAGGCATACAGCTGGGGCATCCAGCCAATGTGGCAATGGTGTCGCCATTGGAGTAATCCGAGCCACTGGCCGACACTACCTGAATACCGGAATGTGTAATCTCGAATGAGGTCTCGCTTGCATATAAACCAGAGACCCATGTAAGTACCACGGTGTCTCCTTCGCACATCGAGAGCGTTGCGGAATTGGAGTTGCCATCGTCAATGGTGGCACTCATCTGGAACACGCCGTTGGAGTATACATTGATGGCGTTGCCGTTCCAGCCGTCGCCCCAGCTGTCGTGGAGACTCATCTCAAGCAGGCAGAACTCCTCGCCGCACATGGTGGTGAACTCGGGACCCTGACGCCACTCGCTGCTGTCGCTGCCGCAGAGGGAACGCACCCAGGTGTAATAGTGTGTGCTGGGATTGAGGTTGGAGAGAACAATGGCGGTATCGCTGGCAATCTCGGAGAGTGCTGACTCGGCATTGACATTGTTCACAGTGGCGTAGCGTACCTCATAGTCGTCGGCACCGGCGTCGTTGCAGTGCAGCTCGGCCATGTCGGCACCCACAGTGTCGAGGACCAGGTAGTCGGGACGGATGCAGCTGCCGAGGGCACTGATCCTTACCCTGCTGAGATAAGCGTATGAATACTGCGATGCCGTGGTTGCGCGGAAGGCAATCCAGATGCTATCGGCCTCGACGGCTGAGGTGTTGAACTCATAGTCGGTATAGCTTGTGGCGCTGATGGTCCCGAGGGCGGTGAAAGTGCTTGCCGAGTCGGGGTTGGTGACATATCCCACTTCGAAGGTGCAGGGATAGTAGCTGTAGACATAACCGTTGACCTCAATGTTCATGGCGTTGGCAGCCAAACGGATATATGGCATCACTATCAGGTTGGGTTCATTGAACTTGGGATAAAAATAGAGATATTCGGAACTCGAGACGTATGGTGCAGTGGTACCATAGTTGTCGGTCGACTGCAGTACAGTCCAGCAGGCGGGAAGGTCGTAGCTGTTATACCCCACAAACTCTTCCACGTATGGTGCGTTGACACCGTCCGAGCAGGCTGTGCGGGCCTTGCCCACATAGTACCAGAGGGTAGTGTCGCCGCCGGTGCATAGGTTGCGTACCCAGAAATAGTAGAGTGTGCCGGGGTTGAGGCCGGTGACGGTGTAGGCGGTGTCGGTGATGGAACTGATCACATTGGCTGCATCGACATCGTTGCTGGTGCCGTAGGCAACCTCGTAGTTACCGTTGCCGCTGCCGGGGAACCAGTAGAGAGAGACGAAAGCGGTGTCCAGAGTGTCGACAGCGGCATAGCGCGGCATGGCGCAGCCGTCGGTGGTGCTGATGGTGATGTCGTCGATGGCACCGGCAGCAGAGTTATAGGCTCCCGTGCCATAGTATTTGAAGGCAACATAATAGGTGGTGTTGGCGTCAAGGTCGTGAGTCGAGAAGTTGTAGTGTTTCCACGTTCCTGCCATATCGTTGATATAAAGCAGCGGAATGAAGGTATTCTCCTGGGTGGGGTTGGTCATGACGCCTGCCTGGATCCATCCCTCGTAGCTGGCGCTGAGGCGGGCCCAGAAGTCAACCTTGATGTTATTACCATCAAGAGGAATGGCTTGGCTGGCGAAGAGGTTGTAGCCCGTCGAGGCCTGCAGGTACATCGACTGCGAGCCGGTGTGCGAGAAGACAGTGTTGACCGACGGGTCGGTGCCGTTGGCAATAGTACGCGTCCAGCAGGGAGGAAACTCGCCGTAGGGGTCGTTCTCAAAGCTGGTGAAGAAAGGTATCTGCATAAGCGAGCAGTCGGTGCGGTAGGTGCCGCCGATGGCCGGCGACTCGCCGTCGGTACACACGGAAGTGACACTGACGCTGTAGACAGTGTTCGAAGTCAGGTTGTCAAATACATAGAAAGTGTCGGTCACGGAGCCTGACACAAGCGAGTCGTTCAAGTAGACGTTGTAACCACTCACGCCGGCAGCCGGATTCCAGCTGATGGCTATCTGGTTGCTGTCGAGGTCGACAACAAGGTTCGAGGGCATCAGGCAGACCTCGAAGTCACCCTCGACATGAAGGAATGAGGTCTTCGGAATGAAGTCACGCACACCTCCGCTGGAATTGTACTGGTAGTAGGAACCGCCATTCTGGGAGATGCCGTAGAAACTGGCACTACCATATGTGCCAGCCGTTGTCTGGATGTCAACCAACAGGTTGCCGCCCTGGAATGCGTAGGCGTTGTCGAAAACAATCCAGATGTTGCCCTGTCCGTTGACAGTACCCTGCCACACTTGTGTCAGGACAGTGCTGTTGTCAAGTCCTGTCAAAGCAGCGTTTGACGAGATTCCGAGGCTGACGGTAACTGTCGAGCCCCATGCACTGCTGTTGCTGCTCGACATGTAGAAGCCCATACCGGTAATGCTGTCACCCACGATGGCGGCAGTCAGGGATGCCGGATAGAGCACCTGGTTGTGCTGCGATGCGTCCATCCATAATCCATAGAACGGGACATACGAGTTGGTCTCCGTTCCGTCGGCGACAGTCAGAGTGTCTGTCTGTGCCTGTGTCACCCACGGCAAGCATAGCATTGCCGCGAGCAACGTTCTCTTTAAAAATTGTTTCATAAAAAAAGAATTTTGTTGATAAACATTTGAATTATAGAAATTTTCTTATTGTCCTTTGGCGAAGGAATGCGTGCAAAAATACATTTTTTTTCCGGCGTAGAAGTTAAAATAGTTCGTTTTCATCCTTTTTAACATTTTTTTCCCTGCAATACAATATTTATGACTCGTCGTCGTTTACACTCCATAACTCATAGCTTTCATCATGCAAATCGAAGTCATCATCGAAAACACCGGCGAACGCCGCATGGTTGAACAGGGAATAGAGCTCCGGGAACTCGCTACCCAAGTGGGCCATCATTGCAAATACCCCGTCCTCTGTGCACTGGTCAACAACAAGATAAAAATGCTCTCCTACCGCGTCTTCAAGCCCAAGAGCATCCGCTTCGTCGACATCACCCACCGTCAAGGCTACCGCATATACATCACCTCGCTCTGCTTCCTGTTCTACAAGGCAGTGCGCGACTGCTATCCCAAGGCGGTGCTCAACATCGACCACTGGATGGTCAGCGGTTTTTTCTGCAAGATTGAACCCATCGAAGAGGGCTACTCATTGCCGCCACAGCTCGAAGTTGTGCGCACGGTACGCGCCCGTATGGTTGAGTTGGTGCATCAGGATCTCCCGTTCCTCACCAGGTCGATGCTGGTGAGCGACGCTGTCAAACTCATCGAGAACGAACCTATCCCTGCTACCCGTCGCCTTCTCGAGGGGTTGCGACAGCTCTACATAGAGATGCATTTCCTTGGCGGCACACCTCACAAATGGGCCACACGTCTGGTACCCTCCACCGGCGTGCTTTCGCAGTGGGATCTCCGCTCTTTTAGCGAAGGTTTCCTGCTGCAATGCCCCGACCCACAGATACCCGAAAAACTGGACATCTATCAGGAGGCCCCTAAACTCTTCAACATCTTCCAGGAACACCACAACTGGGCCAAATTGCTTCATGTTCCTACTATCGACGACCTTAACGAGGTGGTCCGCAAGCACAACGAGAACCATCTCATACAGGTCAGCGAGGCTCTCCACGAGAAGAAATACGCCCAGATTGCCGACATGATAGCCCAGCGGCGCGACAAGGTACGCATGGTGCTCCTCGCCGGCCCCTCGTCAAGTGGCAAGACCACCAGCTGCCGCCGCCTGGCGGTTCAGCTTGCCGTTCTCGGATTCGATGTCAAACAGCTCTCGCTCGACGACTACTTCGTCAGCCGCGAGCGTACTCCGCGCCAGCCCAACGGCGACTACGACTTCGAAGCCCTCGAGGCTCTCGACATACCTCTGCTCAACGAGCAGCTACAGCTACTTTTCGACGGCAAGGAGGTGGCAATCCCCACCTACGACTTCAAGAAAGGCGAACCTTTCTTCAGCGGCAAGACTTTGAAGCTCGAGAAGGACAGCATCCTCGTCGTCGAGGGCATCCATGCCCTCAACCCCAAGCTCACCGCCGACATCGACGACGAACTGAAGTTCAAGGTTTACGTCTCCGCCCTCACCCAGATAGCCCTCGACCATCAGAATATCATCCGCTCGAACGACAACCGCCTGATACGGCGCATAGTGCGCGACAACAACTTCCGCGGCTACAGTGCCTACGCCACCCTCCAGCGTTGGCCCAGCGTGCGCCGCGGCGAGGAACTCCACATCTTCCCCTACCAGGAAAACGCCGACGTGATGTTCAATTCGGCCCTGCTCTACGAGCTGGGCATCCTCCGACCCTTCGTCGAGCCCCTCCTCAAGATGGTGCCGCAAAGCAGCGAGGAATATGCAGAAGCCGTGCGTCTGCTCAGCTTCATGGAACTCATCGAACCCATCCAGACAAAACACATTCCCCCAACCAGCATCCTCCGCGAGTTCCTCGGCGACAGCAGCTTCGAGTACTAGGCATCTAGACCCTCTAGACAGTCTGGAAAATCTAGAAAATCTAGAGCTTCTAAAAAAAATTTTCACTACTGCGCAATAAACAAAAAACATCCCCGTTTATATGGATGTTTTTCTGAAAGCGACAATAGCTCAGTTGGTAGAGCGGCGGCTTCCCAAGCCGCAGGTCGCGGGTTCGAGCCCCGTTTGTCGCTCATATTGCAGCCCTCTCCGGAGGGCTTTTTTTTTACATCTCCCTCTCCCTGCTGCCAAGGCTGACACCAAGGCCGGCGAAGAAAGAGCTGCCTCCCCATGCTTTTGAGATTGACTCCTTGTCGGCAAGGCTGAAGTCGTCACGGTCGATGAGTCCAATGTTGTAACCCATGAAGAGACGTATGCGATAGAACTGTATTCCCACACCGAGCGAGCCGCTCATGTCGAAATGAAGGTCGGCCTGACGGTCCACGCGTTTGAAGTCGGAGAGGAACGAGAGGGCGACATCGAAGACCGGACCGGCAAATACGAACACCTCGGCGTTGGGACTCAACGTGAACTCGTAGTCGAGCAGGCAGGGGATTTTCACCATGAATGACGATGTGGTGAAGTCGTTCAGCGTGTCGGCAATGGCTTCCTTGATCTGTGCGTATCCGGCAAAGACGCCAGGCGTGATGCCTACCTTGCCAACAAGCGGAACGCTCTGCGTGAGCCCCAGAAAACCGCCGTTGAGCCAAACGTTTTCTTGCGAAAGGCTGTCAAGAGTGCCATTCTGGTAGTTGAAGGTGTGCTGCTGGCTTAGAAAACCTGCGGCGATGCCCGCCTGGGCCGATAGACGTACCGCCGGCATCATGGCTGAAAACAGAATCAGGATGGGTAATACTTTTTTCATGTTGTATGGTTATTTTCAGTGGTTTAAATCGTTGTGTACCTCCTTGCAAGAGCCGATTTGACTTTGCAAATATACTATTTTTCGTTCATTTTCGGTTTTCCATGCTTTCTTTACCTACAAAAAACACTTTCATAATCCGACCAAAATGCATGATTTATGAATTATTAACAAAGTTCATCGGTTTAAATGACAGTATTTTATGGATGGTAATGCCATAAAAGGTGAAAAGCAGTGCTGATTTTTGTTTTTTTTGATGTATTTTTGCACGCGGTTTCGGGGGAGGTGAATCCTAACCCCAACCAACATCCTTAAACTTTTTAAATTCAACTATAATGTATCTTACAAAAGAAAAGAAAGAAGAGATTTTTGCCGAATACGGCAACAATACCAAAAACACTGGCTCCGCCGAGGCTCAGATTGCGCTGTTCACCTACCGCATCCAGCACCTCACCGAGCTTATGAAGAAAAACAAGAAGGACCAGGTCTCGGAACGTGCCCTCGTGGGTCTCGTCGGTAAACGTCGCCGCATGCTCGACTACCTGAAGGAGAACGACATCGAGCGTTACCGTGCCATTGTCAAGAAACTTGGTCTCCGTAAATAAGGGAATAATAGTTTTTCATATTTATTTGGTTATGGTTGGGACTGTCCGGTTATCCGGACAGTCCTTTTTGGCATGTCTTGTAAGAGCGTTGCCTGATGTATGGGTTGGAGTGCCCTGTTTGGCGGCTTTCAGATGACGAACTGGATTCCTTTGATGTCGCAGTTCAATGCCTCGCCATCGAGCGTGGTGAGGAGGAGATGGCCGTGGCGGTCCACATCGGTGATGGTGGCCGTAATGCGTTTGTCTTGAAGGATGTATGGCGACGGGATGCCGAGGCGGAAAAGGCGTTTGAGGTAGTCGGGCTTTATGCTGTAGGGATCGTTCTTCAGCTGCCGGTAGCGCGATTCGACACTCTGGAGCAAGTGGTCAAGAACATTCTTGATGTTGTAAGTATTGCCGCTCTCGATAGCTAGTGAGGTGGGGTTCGGCACCCAGTCGGGGAATCGGGTCTGGTTGATGTTGAGACCGATGCCGCAGATGGCTTGGCTTATGATGCCGTTGGTGATCTGGTTGGTGACAAGGATGCCGCAGACCTTGCGGTTGCCGATGTAGATGTCGTTAGGCCATTTGATGGCTATGTTATGGTTTGGCAGGATTTCGATAAGGCAGTCGCTGACCGACAGGGCGAGTGTCATGCTCAGCAACCATTGATCGGAAAGCGAAAGGAAAGTGGGCTTTAGGATTAAACTAAAAGTTAAGTTTTTGTATGGTTCGCTGACCCATACGTTGCCTTGTTGCCCCAGACCGGCGGTTTGGTTGCCTGCCCAGACTACAGTAAACTCCTCGACGCTGTCAGTGTTGAGGAGTTTGCAGTATTTGTTGGTAGAGTCAAGGGTGTCGAAAAATCGAATATCCATTTTTTTTTGAGTACGAATCCGACGATTGACGCAAAAAACGTCATGTCATACGGTCATAATCTCTTTCTCCTTGGAAGCGTAGATTTTGTCGCATTCGCCGACGAACTTGTCGGTGATATCTTGTATCTCCTTTTCCACTTGTTTCACCTCGTCTTCAGGCACGGACTTGTCTTTGAGTTTTTTGACTTTGTCCATGACATTGCGGCGTGCATTGCGGATATTCACTTTGCTGTTCTCGACCTCGGTTTTGGCTGCTTTGGAGAGCTCCTTGCGGCGTTCCTCGGTGAGGGGTGGCACGACGATGCGGAGGATGTCGCCTTCGTGGCGTGGCGTGAAGCCGAGGTTGGCGTCGAGGATGGCCTTGTTGATGGCGCCGATGATGCTCTTGTCCCAGGGCTGGATGATGATGTTGCGCGCATCAGGGGTGCTGATGTTGGCGGCCTGGCTGAGCTCGGTGGGCGCGCCGTAATAGTCAATCTTTACACCGTCGAGCATGCCGGGGTTGGCTTTGCCGGCGCGGATTTTTGCAAGTTCCTTCTCTAAGAAATTGATGGCGGACTGCATGCTTTGCTTGGCTTCGTCGATGCAGGCTTTGGATAAATCGTTCATGGTATTGTGTTATTGTGTTATTGTTTCTTGTCAGGCGTTGACTTCGGTGCCTATGGGGTCACCGGAGACGACACGGAGTAGGTTGCCGGGCTTGTTCATGTCGAAGACGTAGATGGGCAACTTGTTCTCTTCGCAGAGCGCGAAGGCTGTGAGGTCCATGATTTTGAGTTTTTTTGACAGGGCCTCTTGGAACGACAGTGTTGTGTATTTTGTCGCCGTGGGGTCTTTCTCGGGGTCTGCGGTGTAGACGCCGTCGACGCGTGTGCCTTTCAGTATGGCATCGGCCTTGATTTCCACGGCGCGGAGGGCCGAGGCTGTGTCGGTGGTGAAGAATGGATTGCCGCTGCCGCCGCCGATGATGACGACTTTGCCCTCCTGCATCGCTTCGATGGCACGCCGACGGCTCATCTCCTTGCAGATGGGTTCGATGGCGAGTCCGCTGAGCAGCTCGGTGCGGAGCCCCTGTTTCTCCAGCTCGGCCTGGAGGGCCATGCTGTTGATGAGGGTGGCAAGCATGCCCATATAGTCGCCTTGCACTCGGTCCATCCCTTGTGCGGCACCGCTGAGGCCGCGGAAGATGTTGCCGCCACCTATGACGATGGCGATTTCGACTTTGTTGAAGACTGCCTCGCGGATGTCGCGTGCATATTGTTCGAGCATGGCGGGGTCGATACCGTAGCTTTGGCTACCCATCAAGGATTCGCCGCTGAGTTTGAGAAGGACTCGGTTGTATTTCATGAAAGTTGAAAGTTGGAAATTGAAGGTTGTAAATTGATGGAAAATGTTGTATATAAATATTGTATACTATTGTAAGGCACTTGTTTTGGAGTGTGAAAGAGATTACGAAGATACGAAAAAAAAGACATATTTGAACATGTAATGCACGAAACAGCCATTTTTTTTGAAACGGATGTTATATGTCGCCAGAGACAGCGAGTGTGGCGATGCTGACCTTGATGCCGTCGACACTCCTGAGTGCCAGCCAGCAAGCTTCGGTGGTGGCTCCGGTGGTGATGACGTCGTCGACCAGGAGTATGTGTTTCCGCTCCAGCTGCTGTGGATTACGTAGGGCGAAGACTCCCTGCATGTTGTCGATGCGTTGTTCGCGTGTCTTATGGGTCTGTGTCTCCGTGTGCCGTATGCGTATGAGGTTGTCGCGGCAGATGGACCTCGGGAAATTTTGGGTTATGCCCTGGCAGAGCAGGAGGCTTTGGTTGTATCCACGCAGACGCTCTTTGCGGGGGTGGAGCGGTACGGGGATAAGCAAGTCGATGCTGTCGAAGCGGATGTCGGCGGCGAGCCGTCTCCCCATCATGCGCCCCATCAGTATGGCGAGCCGCTCGTTCCCCTTGTATTTGATATTGTGGAGAATCTTCTGTGTGCTGTTTTTCTGTTTGAAGATGAGCATGGAGGTGACTGTTGCGGCCGGAACACGCCCCTGCAACCGTCGTGCCACGAAGTTGTCGGTGTCACTGACATTCAGGACTTCGGGCAGGTGGCCGAGGCAGTGGAGGCAGAGCTCTTCCTCGTCGCCCACCAGATGCCGTCCGCAGAGACAGCAGGTGCGGGGAAAGAAGAGCTCTACGAGGTCTTTTATCAGGTTCATGGCTTCATGAAGAGGCAGCTGTCACCATAACTTAGGAATCGGAAGCCGTGGTCAAGGGCATAGCGGTAGCAGTCTTGCCACGCGTCGCCGATCAGCGCCGAGACGAGAAGCAGAAGGGTGCTTTTGGGCTGGTGGAAGTTGGTGATGAGGCCGTCGATGACATGGTATCTGTACCCGGGAGCGATGAGCAGTTGTGTGTCGCCGTCGAGGAACTCCATGCCGTGGACTTCCATCCACTTCAGGACGTTCTGTAAGGCATCCTTGGTGGGGATGTCGTTTTTGCACAGTGTGTAGGGATCCCATTGCTTTATGTGCATCGCATCCATGTCGGGATTGCTTTGCAACTGGACCCCGAACCAGTAGACGGACTCCAGGGTGCGTACCGTTGTTGTCCCTACGGGGATTATTGGTTTGCCTAGGTGGCTGATGATATGCTTTAGGTTTCCACGGCTGATTTGAACTTTCTCGACGTGCATTTCGTGTTCGCCGATGGTGTCGGAGGAGACGGGTTTGAAGGTTCCGGCACCGACATGCAGGGTGATGAATTCCGTGGCTATGCCTTTGGCTCTGACGGCATTCAGTACGTCGTCGGTGAAATGCAGTCCTGCCGTGGGTGCCGCCACCGAACCCTCGGGGTCGGCGTAGACGGTCTGGTAGCGCTCCTTGTCGCTCTCCTCGGCGTCGCGGTGCAGGTAGGGTGGGAGGGGGATGACACCGGCATGTTCGATGACTTCGGCGAAGCTCATGCCGCCGGTCCAGTCGAAGTCGACGACCCATGCGTTGCCCACCGCTTCCCTCCGGGTGGCCTGGATTTTGTATTTTGAATTGTTAATGTTGAATTCACTCGTCAGCAATCCTTCTTTCCATTTCTTGTTGTTGCCTATGAAGCAAAGCCAGCTGCAGTGATGACGCTCCTCAAAGGCTTGAGCCACTGGCTGTTTGTAGGGCTCCAGACAGAAAACTTCGATGAGGGCACCTGTCTCTTTGCGGAAGAAAAGGCGTGCATGGATTACCTTGGTGTTGTTGAAGAGCAGCATGGCATTGCAGGGCAGCAGATCGGGGAGATGGAAGAACTGCGACTCGTCGATGGCACCGTTGCGGTAGGTGAGCAGCTTCGAGTGGTCGCGTTCGGTGAGGGGGTATTTGGCTATGCGCTCCTCTGGCAGCGGGTAGTCGTAGTCGGCAATGGCTATGTCGCGTGGGTTATTAGGCATGGTGTCGTTTGCGTGTGAAGAGGGAGAGAATTATGTACCAGACAATGATGAGTGAGATGGCGTACCATTGGCGTGTGGCGGCAATAATCAGGGCGCATACGATGAGGAAGATGTATTGGATGCTGTTTTTTCTCCAGTCCATCTCCTTGAAATTGAATTTGAGTGAGAACATGGGGAGCTCAGATATCATGAGGATGTCGGTGAGCAATGAAACGCACAATAGGATGATAATCCATACGGGAGACAGGGAGACTGTCCCGCCCAGGGCCAATCCCACCCAGATGAGTGCATTGGCAGGGGCAGGAAGTCCGAGGAAGCTGTGGCTTTGGCGTGTGTCAAGGTTGAATTTGGCAAGGCGATAGGCTGCGAAAAGGGGCATGAGAAGAGCGAGATAGGGTGCTGTCTCGATGATGTCGTTGCTACAGGCTCCTTCCAGCGACAGGCATGACAGTTGGAAGAGAATGATGCCAGGTGCCACGCCGCTTGTGACCACGTCGGCGAGGGAGTCAAGTTCTTTGCCGAGTGGTGACGTTACGCCGAGGAGGCGTGCGGCCATGCCGTCGAAGAAGTCGAGGAAGATGCCTAGACAGATATAGATGGCTGCAGGTCGGAGGAACCCTTTAGCCGCCATATAGCATGACAACACTCCACAGAGGAGGTTTCCAAGGGTTATGAGATTGGGAATCTGTTTTTTCATCTTTTTTGATACTTAAAAAGGATGTAGAGTATACATCCTTGATTTGATTTCTGGATTGTCTAGACAGTCTAGACAATCTAGACTGTCTAGACTGTCTAGATAATCTGGAGTCACCACAGTTTGACTATCAGCTTGAATTCCTCGTCGTCCCAGTAGGCCTTGAACTCTACGTCCGTGGCGGCGCGTTCCTTGTAGTTGTATTCCTCGTCGCAGGCCTGCTTCAGGTTTTTGAGGCTGTTGGCTTTGTCGCCGAGACGGGCGTAAGCCACGGCACGGAGGTAGTAGACATCGGCGTTCTGGTCGAGGCAGCAGTCCAGGGTGCGAATGCTGTTGCTTGTCTCGCCGTTCATAAGCTGCGCGAAAGCGAGGTTGAAGCTGCAGGTGCTACCTTTCAGCTGTTTCTGGGCCTCCTTGTAGTTGCCTTTCTTGAGGTTGAGGATGGGCAGGTTGGTCTCGGCATCGGTGCTGCCTTGCCGTTCGGCCTCTTCGAAGTAGTATTTGGCGAGGGCGTAGTCTTTCTGTGCCAGACAGAGTAGTCCCGTATTGTTGAGCACGTCGGGGTTGTGGGGGTTGAGTTGGCGTGCCATGTTGAGGTAACGCTCTGCCTCGGCGTAGTCGCCCAGATAGAACGACACGGCACCGGCGTTGTTCCAGGCAGCCCATTCGGAACTGTGGTTCTCGGTGGCCCACTTGTAGTATTTCAGCTTGGTGTCGTAGTTGTAGTTGATGTAGGCGGCGTACATGAGCTCGTCGAAAGTGAGCTTGGCGGGGTTGAGGGTGGCTTGCTTTGCCAGTTCGGGGTCGGTCTTGCGTGCCTCGGAGTAGTAGAGCGCTATCTGTGCGCGACGCAGGTTGGGGAAAATCTGGCTGTTGAGCTGCGTGTAGGTCTCGGCCATGTTCTTTATCATCTGCTCGCGCTTGATGAGGTTCTGCTGTGTCTCGACGATGTTGACGATGGCATGCTTGTCCTGGATGTCAGACTCTTCGACCATGATGATGAAGTGTACCCAGTCCTCACCGGCAGCACGCGTGGAGAGCACTATCTGCTTCTGGAGCTCGTATTTGTAGTGGTCTATCTCGTAGGCCGGTACATTCTTGCGGCTTGCCATGGTGTTGAGCACGTCATCGAGGACGCGTTTGATTTGCGTCGTTGCCACCTCGGCACGGTTCTTGCTGACCCCCACGTTGTTGGTCTCCTCGCCTTCGGGCGATGCCCACCCGGTGATGGTTATCTGCTTGGGCAGTCCATTTTCGAGCATGATGCGGCGTAGCTCTTCGAGTTGGACTTTGGTGTTGAAGATGCGGTTCATTCCGAAGTTCCAGTCGAGGGTTGAGAGCCCGTTGGGGAAGTAGATGTCGGCGGTCTCGACGACGCCCTGTGTCTTATTGTAGTTGATGGGCGAGATGGAGATGTTGCCGCGGATGTTGACCCACGAGGAGGTGTTGTTGACACCGTCTGAAATCATCACCGTGGGGAAGGTGACGGTCTTGTATTGTATCTCGTCGGCGAACTTGGCCTCGTCGTCGGTGGTGGAGGCGGTATACGCCACAGGGGCCAGGGTTACGCGTCCCGTCTCCATGCCGGGTTTGAAGTCCAGCTCGTCGGTATAGGTGAAGCGACCGCCATTCTCATGGTTGATGGTGATGCCTTCTCCGTTGACGTTCTCGCCTTTGAGGGTGAGGGGGTTGAGGGGGATGGAGCCACCTTCCCATGTGAATACAGGCTGTACGAAGAGTGCAGCTTTCTTGATGAAATATTTTTCGGGTATGGAGCCTACGAACTTGACGACGACCTTGTCGTCGCGTGTCTCGACGGGGTTGGGTGTCGCCTGGTAGCGTATTTTGTTGCTGTTCGATTTCATCTTGGACAGGCCGCCGCAGCCGGTCAGCAGCAGAGACAGCAGAAAGATGCAGAAAACGTTTTTTCTCATATTATGAGGCACTTTGATATTATGGTTGATTGAGAATATACTATATATGTTTGCCGTTCAGTCTTTTAGTTGGGAGTGCGGCACGGAATTTCCAAAATGCAAAGATAGATATTTTTTTTTAATGATGGGGAACGGTGAATTTTTTTTTCGCAGACATGGGTGGTCGCGGAGGCTGTCGCTTCTCTTCTCCTCGGTTTCTGTGATTATTGAAGATGTGTAGAATTGTTGTGCCTTAATGTGTTGTGCAGCTTCTTGCGAAAGGGCAGAAGTCGCAGGCTCCTTTCTTCGGGTCGGCCGCAAAGTCGATGTCGGGGTTGAGCATTTCCGACAGCAGGTCGCGGAGCAACTGCTCGAACAGGTCGATGTGGGTGGCATCCATGGTTTTTGTATCGTACCATGAGGCTGCCATGAAGTCGGCGTTGAGGGCGCGGAGCGGGAAGATGCCAGAGAGGAACTCTCCATCGTAGCCGCTGCTGCGGCAGTAGAGCCAGGCGTAGGTCATCACCTGGAACCATTTGTCGGAGGGGTCGCGGGGCGAGAGGATTTCTTTTTTGATGCTCAGATCGTCCTCCTTGACGCTGCCCGACTTGTAGTCGACTATACGCAGCAGCCCGTCGTAGTAGTCGACACGGTCGGTGGTGCCGCGTATGTTGATGTTGATGTCGTCGTAGGGTCCGCCGACGTGGAGGGGCATGGATATGGGTTTGTCGTCGGTGAGCACTATCTGGATGGTGTGGCCGCTGCCGAGTTTCTCGATTTCTTTCTGGAGGAAGTTGCAGACTTCCATTTTGGCGACTTCGAGGTATATGCGGTTTTTGCCTTCGCCGCTGCGACCTTTGAGTACCTCGTCGAGGTATAGCTTGTCGATGGTCTCGGGCATCTTCTCGAGGGCGGCGGCGAGGATGTCGTGGCTGATGCGCTTGCCGGTGCTGTAGACGTCGCAGAGCAGCTTGTGGATGAAGGTGCCGAGCTCGTTGCTTTCGACCTCCTCCGAGAGCTCGTCTTGTTCACGCACGCCGAGCACGTCGCCGAGATAGAACTGTAGGGGACAGTTGCGGTAGCGGTTGAGGGCCGAGGGCGAGAAACCGTAGGCGGCCATCTCTTTGAGGCGTTGCAGGGTGCGTCCGCTCTTCTTCGCTCCCGAGGGGTTGCTGTCGGTGCAGAGTGGGGTCTCCACTGCCACGGGTAGGCTGTCGATTTTGATGTTAGTCAGACGCGGTGCCATTTCGTTGCGCAGCTGCATGATGTAGCGGCTCGGTTCGCCCTTGCCCATGCCTTCGGCGTCGGAGCTGTAGATGAGCCACACCTCGCCGGCACGCTGCAGGAGACGGAAAAAGTTGTAGGCATAGACGGCATCTTTCTCCTCATGGGTGGGAAGCCCGAAGGCATGTTTCAGACTGTAGGGTATAAGGGAGTTGCTGGAGCGTCCGGAAGGGATAGTACCCTCATTGACAGAGAGAATGATAAGCCGCTCGAAGTCGAGGTTGCGGGTTTCGAGCATGCCGAGCATCTGCATATCCTCGAGGGGTTCTCCATAGAGGGCTATGGAGGTGCGGGCTGCCAGTCGCTGGTAGATGCGTTGCAGGATGTCGATATTGCCGATGGAGCTGTAACGCTCTTCTATTTCGTCGAAGTGGTTGAGTAGCTGGAGAAGGCAGGCGAGGGCTTCCTGCTCCTGCACCGTGTCGGCCAGGCAGTTGCTTTCGTTGACGACACCCACGAGCTGTCGCAGCAGGGACAGCAGCTGCGGAACGTCACCGCTTCTTTCGAAGAGGAAGAGTATTTTTGAAGCTTCGCGAACTTTCCCCGCGGCCATCACCACCTCGTTGGCTGAAGCGTAGACCGTCTTGGAGGCATAGAGTGCATCGGCAACGGAAGTGTGGGCCGAACTGTCGTGGAGCAGACGTGAGATGATGCTGTCGCTGAATATGTTGCAGATGTCGGTGTGGTGGAATCTGTCGTTTCGCCTGTTGGCGTAGAGCGAGAGGATTTTGACGGCCATGTTGTGGATGCCGGTGAGGGAGTAGGGGAGTCCCATGGAGACGTTGACGGCAGAGATGCATGACGGCAGCGAGTTGAGCATGGGCATCAGCATCTTCTCGTCGGCCAGCACTATGGCCGAGCCGCTGCCCCATGCCTTGGCACCGCCCTGTGTGATGATGGCTGCTGCGGCCTTGGTCTGCAGCACGTTCTCAGGGCTGTTGACGATGTGGATGACCTTCTCTCCTGAAGCGAAGTGGTTGCCGAAGTCGGTGTCGATGATGTGGCTCTGTGCGTTCTGGCGGAGGAAGCGGCCTGCTTCCTGCATCTCGTCGGCGAAATAATAGAGGTCTCCGTCGCATATCAGAGTGCCTCTGCCGTTCATTTCGAAGCATTTGATTATCGTCGACTCGCATCGCGAAAGGGCGTTGAATCCGACGAAGTATAGATGGCGCTCCTCCACTTTGTCGGTCAGCGTGTCGATATGCTCCGCAACATTGCGGTAGGCCATACCGCCGTAGGCTTCGCCTCTTGAAAACAGCCGTTCCCGCAATTCGTTATAGTAGTGGTATAGCGAATTGTAAAAGTCAAGGTAGCGCCGTTGGAAGTCGGTGAGGCCTTTCCCCTCGAGGTTCCATTCGCCGAGTTCCTTGAGATCGTAGAGGTTGCCGAGCAGCTTGCCGGCGTCGGCACCGTAGAGGTCTATCTCGGCGAAGTCGCCAAGCATCATCTCCCCCAGGGCGATGAAGTCCTCAAAGGGCTCGCAGTCGGGAATGCGTGAACGATGGATGTCGTAGAGCTCGAAGAGGAGGAATTCGTGTGGCACAATGCGGAGGCCGCCGAGTTCACGCACCAGGTCATCGATGCCGATAATGCGAGGCAGGAAGAAGGGCTTGCCGCTCAGCTGCTGCATCTCGCGTTGCAGGAAGAGGCCCGCACGGCGGTTGTTGAAGACGATGAGCACGTCGCGGAAACCGTCGGGATGCTCGTCGACAATCTGGCGCGCCACTTTGTTGAGGAATGACATGGGTGAGACGTTTGAATGTTGATGTGTGATTGAAACAGTTTTTTTGAAAAAAAATTGTCCATATTGCGAAAAAAGGTTACTTTTGCATTCCATTCTGTCTTCTTCTGAATCTTCGGATTTGGACAGAGTGTGTTGTGTTACAACTGCTTGTCGTAAATAATAATATTAAACGAAATAAAAAAACCAAGGAAATGCAGACCAAAACCAGACTCCTTTTGCCTCTTGTAGGTATTCTGTTGATGACTGTTTCGTGTCGCCAGCACCGCGACATAGCCTACGTCAAGGATGCCACTCGCGACTCGGCTATGGCTATAGAGGGCGTGTTCTCGAAGGGTATCCAGGCCAACGACATACTCTACATCTATGTCGAGAGCCAGACCATGCAGGCCACGGTGCCTTTCAACCAGGAGACCAACAAGGTGGCCATGCACGACGGCACCGTGATGAACCCCGGCGGCAGCGCCGTGTCGGGTTATTTGGTCAACCAGGACGGCGACATCATCTTCCCCGTGCTTGGCAAAATCAAGGTGTTGGGCATGACACATGCCGAGCTGGCTCGTGCCATAGAGCAACGCCTGAAGGACGAGGGGCATGTCATCGACCCCGTGGTCACTGTCAAACTGATGAATTTCAGGGTCTGTGTCCTTGGTGATGTGGCCTCCCCGGGACAGCTTGTCGTCCAGGGCGAGCGCCTGACGATTTTCGAGGCTCTCAGCATGGTTGGCGACCTGCAGATCTCTGGCCAGAGAGAGAACGTCACCATCATCCGCGAGGAGAACGGCAACCGCGTGATAGGTACTATCAACCTGGCATCGAAAGATGTCTTCAACTCGCCCTACTATTTCTTGCATCAGAACGATGTGGTATACGTCGAGCCCAACCTGAAGAAGAAACGCAACTCCGACCGTGACCCTATGATTATGACTTACATCTCAAGCGGCCTCTCCATCATCTCGGTCCTCTCGTCGATGTACTACTACTGGGTACTTACAAAATACTATAACAAATAATAATGTGTTAGCAAAGAAAAAAAGTTATGATAATGGTTATGGTTATTTTGCTGATAATAATCGAGAAAAATACTATAGGCTTTAATCTTTAAACCTTACTTAATGCGTTAATGTGTCAATCTTTTGAATATGGAAAACAATCAGACATACATGCAGCAGAATGGCGCTAACTCCCGTGTCGACATCGCGTCGCAAGATAACGAGAACGCCATCTCAATCAAGGACATCGTATTCATAGTCATCAACAACTGGTACTGGTTTGTCATCTCGGCAGTCATCTGCCTGGTGATTAGTGGGTTCATCTACAAATCAAGACCCAAGGCCTTCACAGGAACGGCTACCATCCTGCTCCGCGACGACAATGGCGGCAAGAGCATGAAGGGACAGAACATGGATGCCATCTTCGCCAACATGGGTTTCAACAACAGCTCGCTCTCGCTCGAAAACGAGATGTACATCATCAAGTCCACTCCTCTGCTGATGAAGACAGTAGAGCGTCTGGGTATGAACAGCTGGTGCAACCGCAGCTCCATGTTCCGCAAAATCTCCTACTATAAGGATGCCCCCATGCGCCTCTCCGTGTTCAACCAGCAGGTGGACAGCGTGCGTTTCTCGATAGGTCTGGAGGTTACCCCGGTCTCCGACAACTCGTTCTCCTTCCGCGTGGTCTCGCTCAACGGTGGCAAAGTTAAAGGTGAGAAAAAGAATGCCGTTTTCAACCAGATTGTCAGAATCAATGAGTACGTGAGCTTTGCCATCGACAAGCTTCAGGCATTCGACAAGAACGACATTGGCGTGACCTACAATATGGGGTACACCCCGACCTACAACATCGCCACCAACATGAAGGGCCGTCTCGCCGTGGCGCGTGTCGACAAGCAGGCTACCATCATCTCGATTTCCTTCACCGATGCCAACGCCAAGCGTACCTCTGAGGTTATCGACACCCTCATCGCTGTGTATAATGAGGATGTCATCAACGACAAGAACATCGTGGCCGAGAAGACCGAGAAATTCATCGACGAACGTATCTCGCTCATCTCACGCGAACTCAATACTGTCGACTCGCAGGTCGAAGCTCTTCAGAAGGGCGCCAAGGTCACTGACCTCCAGTCGGCAAGCGGTACCCTGCTGCAGTCGGGCATGAAGTATGCCGACGAGGTGGCACAGCTCGAGGTTGAACTCGCCGCCGTGAAGATGATTCAGGAGCATGTCACCAACCCCCAGAACAACAACGACCTCATCCCTTCGCTCATTATCTCCGATGCTGGTGTTGCTAACCTTATTAACGTATACAACAGCCAGTTGCTTAACTACCAGCGCCTCGTCCAAGGTGCCGGTCCCAGCAACCCCTCGGTGCAGAGCAATGCCAAGGAACTCCAGAAGACCCGCGACGCCATTGTGGCCTCGATAGGCAACCTCATCAATTCGATAAACGTGAAGCTCAGTGGCGCACGCCGCCAGGAGATGGCTTCACAGAAGCGTATCAGCGACATGCCTACACAGGCCAAGGAGGCTAACAGCGTGCTGCGTCAGCAGAAAATCAAGGAAGAGCTCTACCTCTACCTCCTCAGCAAACGTGAGGAGAACGCGCTGACGCTGGCTTCCACCGTGGCGAACGCCAAGGTCGTCGAGAGCGCCATGCAGACCAAGACGGCTCCACGCCTCATGATGTTCGCCCTCGTAGGTCTTGTCCTCGGCCTTGCCATTCCGGCGCTTGTCATGTTCCTCATCTCCTTCTTCAACACCAAGTTGCGCGGCAAGCCCGATGTCGAGAAAGCCCTCTCCATCCCGGTACTCGGCGAGATTCCCTCGAAACCCGAAAGCCGCGAGAAGGACGAGGTTCTTGTTACCGCCAACGGCACCGACACGGTCACCGAGGCGTTCCGCATCCTCCATTCCAACATACCGTTTTTCCTCAATGGCGAAGACAACAAGGTGCTGCAGACCGTCTCGACACAGCCGGGCGAGGGTAAGTCGTTTGTATCCATCAACCTCGCCCTATCGCTGGCATATACGGGCAAGCGTACCTGCCTCGTCGACCTCGACCTTCGTAAGCGTAGCACATCGAAGATTATCGACCGCCACAACCGTATGGGCATCATCCATTACCTGCTCGGCAAGGAGGAAAACATCGACAACATCATCACCCACAGCGAGACCTCGGAGAACCTCGACTATATTGTCTGCGAAAAGACACCCCCCAACTCCACTCAACTGCTTATGAACGGCAAATTCGAGAAACTGGTCAACTATCTGAAGGAGCGCTATGACTACGTCATCCTCGACTCCACTCCGGCCCAAATCGTTGCCGACTCGGCCATCGTCAACCGTTATGTCGACCTGACAATGTACATCATGCGTGTCGGCTTCCTCAGCAAGGCTGCTTTCCCGTTCATCCAGGAACTCAACGACAAGCAGAAATTCAGAAATATGGCCATCGTCCTCACCGACACGCCGGTTATCAAGAAACGGTACGGCGGTTACGGCTACGGCTATGGCTACGGTTATGGTTACGGCTATGGTTACGGCTATGGCTACGGCTACGGTTATGGCTACGGCTATGGCACTGCTTACGGCGAGGAAGAGAAAAAGGAGGAGGACAACGGATGAAAGGGATAGTCCTTGCCGGCGGCTCTGGCACACGCCTTTACCCCATCACCAAAGGTGTCAGCAAGCAGCTGCTGCCCATCTACGACAAGCCGATGGTCTATTATCCCATCTCGGCATTGATGCTCGCCGGCATCCGTGACATACTTGTTATTTCCACGCCGGACGACATGCCGGCATTCCGCCGCCTTCTTGGTGACGGAAGCGACTTCGGTGTCCGTTTCTCTTACGCCGTCCAGCCCTCTCCCGACGGCCTGGCACAGGCATTCATCATCGGCGAGGACTTTATCGGCGACGACTCGGTGTGCCTTGTCCTGGGCGACAATATCTTTCAGGGCAACGGCTTCTCCACTCTGCTGCGTCAGGCTGTGACGGATGTCGACCAGGGAGGCAAGGCCACGGTCTTCGGCTACTGGGTCGCCGACCCGCAACGCTATGGTGTGGCGGCGTTCGACAGCGCTGGCAACGTGCTCAGCATCGAGGAAAAACCCGCCAAACCCAAGTCCAACTATGCTGTCGTGGGCCTGTACTTCTATCCCAATAGGGTTGTCGACATTGCCAAGGGCATCAAGCCGTCGGCACGTGGTGAACTCGAGATTACCAGCGTCAACCAGGCGTTCCTTAACGATGGTGCCCTCAAGGTGCAGCTGCTGGGTCGCGGCTTTGCATGGCTCGACACCGGCACACATGACTCACTCTCCGAGGCATCCACGTTCATCGAGGTCATCGAGAAACGGCAAGGCCTCAAAATAGCCTGCCTCGAGAGCATCGCTTACGAGCGTGGTTGGATTGGCGATGACGACCTGCGGCGTATTGCAACCCCCATGGCAAAAAACCAGTATGGACAATACCTGCTTTCACTAATAAAAAAGTCAGACTAATTAACTCTCCGGGTACTCCGAGTATTCCGAATAATCAGAATACTCCGAATAATCAGAATACTCCGAATAATCAGAA